>NZ_JBEPBA010000014.1:0-244161 GCF_040298885.1 Streptomyces sp. NPDC001137 | reverse complement strand
GTCCCGCCAGGACGCCGACGAGCTGCGCCAGAAGGCCACCACGGACAGCGAGAAGGTCCGTACGGAGGCCATCGAGCGCGCCACCACGCGGAGCTGTCACCACCGCAGTGAGACGGTGCTGTTCCTCTCGTACGAGGCGGTCAGCGTCAGCTTCCCCTTCGGCATGTTCTTGCAGGTGAAGGTCTTCGCCGGCCAGCGCTCGCGGACCTCTCCGGAGCACACGATCCGGCCGTTGTGGCGGAGGTCCCAGCCGTACTTGTAGGCCTTGTTTCCTCCGGTGTTGTCGATCCTCACCTTCACGGTCCCCTTCTTGGGGTGGACCTTGGCGAGGACGCAATTGGCGGGACCACCACTGCACTTCTTGGTCGCGGTCGCGGCCCCGGCGGGTGCGGCACCGAGGGCCGCCGCGGCGGTCACGGCGACGGCCAGGACTCCGAGCCGGGTCAGGCGGCGACGGCGTACGGGCTGCGAGGTCATCGAGGGTGCCTCCTGGGCGGGATGTGCTGATGCTTCACATGAGGTCACGCGTGGCCTCCTCCTGTGCGGGCACCAAGAGTCTTGTGGCGCGGGCACCACTGCTGCCATTGGCTCTTGGGGAGGTGACCGAACGGGCAATCGCGGCGTCGGTGCGGCACACATGGCTGAAACCAGCTCCCTAGGAGGGCACCACATGGCCGACCGTCACATCGAAGTCTCCCTGGTCAAGCGGGGCGTCCACTGCACGGCGAAGCTCCTCGACGAGCGCGCGCCGCACACCTGCGCGGCGGTGTGGGACGCCCTGCCGCTGAGCAGCGACGTCTACCACGCCAAATACGCACGCAACGAGATCTACGCGCTGTTCCCCCCGTTCGCCGACCGGGAGCCGCCCCTGGAGAACCCGACGGTCACGCCCATCCCCGGCGACCTCTGCTACTTCTCCTTCGCCGGTACGGAGCTGGGCACCAAGGCCTACGGCTACGACACCGACGTGCGCCCCGACACCACCGTCGTCGACCTCGCCCTCTTCTACGAGCGCAACAACCTGCTGCTCAACGGGGACGTGGGCTGGGTCCCGGGCATCGTCTGGGGCCAGGTGATCGAGGGCCTCGACGCGATGGCGGACGCCTGCAACGACCTGTGGCGCACGGGGGCGGCGGGGGAGACGCTCAGCTTCCGGCGGGCGTGACGCCGGATGTGACACCCGCCGCGATCCCCGCCTCGTAGAGCGCATGCGCCGCCCGCAGCACCAGGGCGTCCCGGTGCCGCGCCGCCACCAGTTGCAGCCCGATCGGCAGCCCGTCCCCGTCCACGCCCACCGGGACGGTCGCCGCCGGCTGCTGGGTCATGTTGAAGGGGTACGTGAACGGGGTCCACCCGGTCCAGCGCCGGTGACCGGAGCCCTTCGGCACCTCGGCGCCCGCCTCGAACGCCGTGATCGGCAGCGTCGGGGTGACCAGGAGGTCGTAGGACTCGTGGAAGCGGCCCATACGGCGGCCGAGTTCCATGCGGACGTCGACCGCGGCGAGGTAGTCGAGCGCGGTCAGGCGGGCGCCCGCCGCGCAGATCTCCCTCAGCCCCGGGTCGAGCAACTTGCGCTGCTCAGGGCCGAGTTGCTGGGTCACCCGGGCCGCCCCGGAGAACCACAAGGCGTGGAAGGCGTCCACCGGGTCGGTGAAGTCGGGGTCGGTCTCGGTGACGTACGCGCCGAGTTCCGCCAGCCTCTCCACCGCCCGCCGTACCGCGGACGCCACCGCGGGCTGCACCGCGACCTGGCCTCCGAGGGAGGGCGAGTAGGCGACCCGCAGGCCCTTCACTCCGCCGGACAGCCCGGCGACGAAGGAGTCCGGGGCGGCGGCCAGCGCCGACCAGTCGCGGTGGTCCGGCGCCCCGATCACGTCGAGGAGCAGCGCCGCGTCCGCCGCGTCCCGGGTCATCGGGCCGACGTGGGCCAGGGTGCCGAAGGCGCTCGCCGGGTAGAGGGGCACGCGGCCGTACGTCGGCTTCAGGGCGAAGATGCCGCAGAAGGCGGCTGGGATACGGACGCTGCCGCCGCCGTCGGTGCCCAGCGCGAGGGGGCCCGCGCCCAGCGCCACGGCCGCCGCCGCGCCGCCGCTGGAGCCGCCCGCGGTGCGGGCCGGGTCGTACGGATTGCGGGTCACCCCGGACTGCGGCGAGTCCGTGACGCCCTTCCAGCCGAACTCCGGGGTGGTGGTCTTGCCGATGAACACGGCGCCGTGTTCGCGCAGCCGGGAGACGGACGGGGCGTCCTCGTTCCAACTGCCCTGCTCCGAGATCGTCTTCGAGCCCTTGAGGGTGGGGGCACCGCGCAGCAGGATGATGTCCTTGACCGTGGTCGGGACCCCGTCCACCAGCCCTTTCGGTTCGCCCCGCCGCCATCGCCCCGTCGACTCCCGGGCCTGCGCGAGGGCCTCCTCGGCGAGCAGCCGCACGAAGGCGTTCACCTCCGGCTGGATGCGTTCGGCCCGTTCCAGTGCGGCCCTGGTGACCTCCTGGGGACTGAACTCGCCCTTGCGGTAGCCCTCGACGATCCGTGCGGCGGTCAGTTCGGTGAGGTCGAGACCGGGGTCCGTCATCTGCCCTCCATCGCTCGGCGGTTCAGCGTCCGGGTACGTATCCGCGCTTCTTGTCCACCACGTTCAGCAGAGGTCTGCCCGCCTCCCAGCGCTCGTACAACTCCACGAACTGAGAGCCGAGTTGATCGCGCCAGCCGATCGTGTCGCCGCTCATGTGCGGGGACACGATCAGGCCGGGTGCCTCCCACAACGGGCTGTCGGGGGTGAGGGGTTCGTGCTCGAAGACATCCAGCGCGGCGCCCGCGATCCACCGCTTGGCCAGCGCCTCGGCGAGCGCGTCCTCGACGACCAGACCGCCGCGCCCGATGTTGATGAAGCGCGCGGAGGGCTGCATCACGCCGAAGCGGCGCGCGTCGAACATGCCGTGCGTCTGCTCGGTGAGCGGGGCGGCCGCGATCACCCAGTCGGCGCGGGCGATCAGCCGGTCCAGGTCGTTCGGGCCATAGATGCCGGTGTGCGGGGTGCGCCCGACGATCGCCGTCGTCATGTCGAGCGCCTTGAGCGTGCGGGCGATCGTACGGCCGATGGGCCCTGATCCGACGACGCACGCGCGTGTGCCCGCCACCCGCTGTGTCTCGCGGTGCTGCCAGGTCCGCTCCCGCTGCAGCTCCCAGGTGCGCGGCAGGTCTTTGGCCATGGTCAGGACGAGTGCGGCGACGTACTCGGCGATGGGCTGGTCGAAGACACCGCGCGCGTTGGTGACCACCGTGTCGGAGGCGGCGAGTTCCGGACACATCAGGTGGTCCACGCCGGCGCTCGCCGTGTGCACCCAGCGTGGCCGTGGGCCCTCGCCCGGCCAGGCGGAACGCACGGCCCGGGACGTGAAGTCCCAGACCAGCAGGACGTCGGCGTGCGGCAGGCGCTCGGCGAGGGTCGACTCGTCCGCGTGCTCGATCCGGGCGCGGCCGGTGAGTCTGCCGAGGCGGGGCAGGGGGTCGGTGTCCAGGACGAGAAGCGTCGGGGTGGTCATGCGGAAAGCCGTTTCTTCGGGAGGTTGCGGCCGTCTGACATGCGAGGTTTGACCACGCTCGCACCCGAACCTACCTTCGTCAACACGGGTGCGATGGGGGGTCCGTTGCTCCGCTGTTTCTCACGGTGAGGCGGTGGCCGCCATGGGCGCCATGGACGTTTCCTTCCTCGGTGGACCACTTCCCCAGCGGGGTGTGGGTGTGGTCGCCCCGTTCGACTTCGCTCTGGACCGCGAACTGTGGCGCTGGGTCCCGGACGACATCTCGCTGCATCTGACGCGGACGCCGTTCGTGCCGGTCGAGGTGAGCCTCGACCTGGCCCGGCTGGTCAGCGAGCACGAGACGCTCGACGACGCGGTCCGCACGCTGAACGCGGTCGCGCCGGAGGTCGTCGCGTACGCCTGCACCTCCGGCAGCTTCGTCGGCGGAATCGCCGGGGAGCGCGCGATGTGCGAGGCCATGACCCGGGCCGGCGCGATCCCGTCCGTCACCACCTCGGGCGCCCTCCTGGAGGCCCTGGTGGCGCTCGGCGCCCGCCGTGTGGCACTCGTGACGCCGTACACCGTGTCCGTCACGCGCGCGCTGGAGGAGTACGTCGCCGAGGCCGGGGTCAAGGTCACCGGGCGCGCGTACATGGGCCTGACCCGGCACATCTGGAAGGTCCCGTACCGCGATGTGGTCGCCATGGCCCACAAGGCGGTACGACGGCCGGCCGACGTCCTGTTCATCAGCTGCACCAACCTCCCGACCTACGACGTCATCCCGCAACTGGAGGCCGAACTGCGCATCCCGGTGATCTCGGCCAACCAGGTGACGATGTGGGCTGCGCTGTCCCGACTGGGTACCCGGGCGGTGGGGCCCTATCAGGCGCTGATCGATCCGGCGGCGCGCTCCGGCCCCGTACTGCCACAGCTCCCGGACGGTGAACAGCAGCAGGAAGGCAGGTCATGACGGCACTCGGATTCCTCTACCCCGGCCACTCCGCCGAGGACGAATACCCACGTATCGAGCAGCTGCTCGGCAGCAACATCCGCCTCGACGTCGTCCACACCGACATCGGCGAGGACGCGCACCGGGTGGACGCGTTGCGGGAGATGGGCTCGGCCGAGCGGCTCGCGGCGGGTGTCGAGGAGCTGCGCATGGCGGGCGCCGAGTCCGTGGTGTGGGCGTGCACCAGCGGGAGCTTCGTCTACGGCTGGGAGGGCGCCCATGAGCAGGTGCGCGCCCTGGCCCTCGCGGCCGGGATGCCGGCGTCGTCGACGTCCTTCGCCTTCGTCCATGCGTTGCAGGAGGTCGGGGCGCGGCGGGTGGCGGTCGGGGCGACGTATCCCGAGGACGTGGCCGGGCTGTTCGCGGAGTTTCTGCGGGCGGGGGGTGCGGAGGTGACCTCCGTGCGGGGTGCCGGGATCATCACGGCGGCGGAGGTCGGGACGTGGGGGGAGGCGGAGGTGTTTCTGCTGGCCCGGGAGGCTGATCGTCCGGATGCGGACGCGGTTCTGCTGCCGGATACGGCGCTGCATACGGCGGCGCATATCCCCGCCTTGGAGAAGGAGCTGGGCAAGCCGGTGCTCACCGCCAATCAGGTCACGGTGTGGGAGGCGTTGCGGCTGGCGGATCGGCGGGTGAATGCGCCGACGCTCGGGGCGTTGTTCACTCGGGAGCCGATCGTGCAGGTCTGAGGGTTTCGCCCCGCCGCCCCTGCCCGTCCCGACCCGGGGGCCAGCCCCCGGACCCCCGCTCCTCAAACTCCCCCACTGCCTTAAGGGCGTGGGGGGACCCCCAAGGGGATGATTTTCGCTGGCTGAGGCTGATTTTCGTCGGGCGGGGCTTGGTCTTTCAGCCCGACCGGCGTTTGAGGACGAGGCCCCCTTAAGGGCCGAACGGGGGTCTGGGGGCGGAGCCCCCAGGGAATAAAGCGGAGAGTGCCTCCTGTTAGGTCCGGACGGACCACGCGCACGGCGATATCGACGGAGGCAACACGTGACGGCAGACGAGATCCGGGGCACCGCGCAGGGCAGCGCGCCCGTGCCCCTCTCCGTACTGGACCTGGTGACCGTCGGTGCGGGGCGCACCGCCACCGATGCCCTGCGCACCAGCGTCGAGCTGTCACGTCTCGCGGAGTCCCGTGGCTTCCACCGGTACTGGGTGGCCGAGCACCATTCGATGCCGGGTGTGGCCTCCTCGTCGCCCGCCGTGATCCTCGCCCACCTCGCCGCCCACACCGAACGCATCAGGCTCGGCTCCGGCGGTGTCATGCTGCCCAACCACGCGCCCCTCGTCATCGCCGAGCAGTTCGGCACGCTGGAGGCCATGGCGCCGGGCCGTATCGATCTCGGCCTCGGGCGCGCTCCCGGCACGGACGGCGCCACCGCCGCAGCCCTGCGCCGGACGGACCACCTCAACCAGGGCGCCGACGACTTCCCCGAGCAGCTCGCCGAGCTCACCCGCTTCCTGGACGACGACTTCCCGGACGGCCACCCCTACCGCCGTATCCATGCCGTCCCGGGGCCCGTCCAGGCGACCTCCCCCGGCGGCGTCCAGTCGCCCCACCGCCCCCCGGTCTGGCTGCTCGGCTCCTCCGGCTTCAGCGCCCGACTGGCCGGCGTCCTCGGCCTGCCCTTCGCCTTCGCGCACCACTTCTCCGCGCAGAACACCATCCCGGCGCTGGACCTGTACCGGGAGTCCTTCCGGCCGAGTGAGGTCCTGGACGCCCCGTACGCCCTCATCGGCGTCTCCGCCCTCGCCACCGACGACGAGAAGGAGGCCCGCCGCCAGGTCATGGCGGCCGCCCTCAACATGGTCCGCCTGCGCACCGGCCGCCCCGGCCTCGTCCCGACCCCTGAGGAGGCCGAGGCCTACGAATTCAGTCCGATGGAGCGGGAGTTCATCGACTCCTGGAACTCCAACGTCATCCACGGCACCCCGGACGAGGTCCGCAGCGGCCTCGACGACCTCCAGAAGCGCACCGGAGCCGACGAGTTGATGATCACGGGCAACGCCCACAGCGGTGAGGTGCGGCTGCGTTCGTACGAACTCATCGCCGACGCCTACGGCTTGACCACCGCCTGATCCCCGGCGCGTGCGCTCCGCTCCTCTCCGGGACCGAGCAGTTCGGAGATGCGATCCGGTGACACCGGCCGGGAATACAGCCACCCCTGGCCGGTGTCGCAGCCGATGCGCCGCAGGCGGGACGCCTGTGCCGAGGTCTCCACGCACTCCGCGGTGACCGTGATGCCCAGGCGGTGGGCGAGTTGGATCATCGCCTCGACGACGACCTCGTCGGCCGGGTTCGGCGCTACGGCACCCTCCTTGTCGCTCTCGTACTGGAAGCCCCGTACGAAGGAGCCGTCCAGCTTCAGGACCGACACCGGCAGTCGGCTCAGGTACGCCAGGTTCGAGTAGCCCGTGCCGAAGTCGTCGATCGCGATGCGGACACCCATGCCGCTGAGGGCCTGGAGGGCCTGCAGAGGGCGGCCCGCCGAGCCCATGACCGCGGACTCCGTGAGTTCCAGCTGGAGCAGATGGGGCGCGAGCCCGGTCTCTCCAAGGGTCTCGGCCACATCGGCCACCAGATCCGAGTCCCAGACCTGACGCACCGCCACATTGACGCTCACGAACAGCGGCGGCTCGTCCGGATGGTCCACCTGCCAGCGGCGCGCCTGCCGGCAGGCCGTGCGCAGGATCCAGCGGCCCAGCGGCACGATCGAGCCGTCTTCCTCCGCCAATCCGATGAACCGATTCGGCGTCAGCATGCCGAACTGAGGATGGTTCCAACGGACGAGGGCTTCGACGCCGCGCAGCCGCCCGTCCTCCATCCCCACCAACGGCTGGTATTCGAGAACGAATTCGTCGCGTTCAATCGCGGGGCGGAGAGTGGAGGCCAGGGCCTGGCGGGTCATGCGATGGGCGTTGCGCTCCGGGTCGAAGAGCGTCCAGCGGGCCTTTCCGTCGGCCTTCGCCCAGTACAGCGTGGTGTCGGCCGCCTGCATCAGGGCGGTGGCGGTGGTGTCGGCCGCGCGCCGCTCCACCACACCGATCGACGCCGAGACCGACACCCGCTGACCGGCGAGGTCGAACGGAGCCTGCACGGCCTCCAGCACCGCCTCCGCCAGATCGGCGAGCTGCTCCGTGCCCGTGGAGTCCTCGACCAGCAGGGCGAACTCGTCGCCGCCGAGTCTCGCCACCAGGGGGGCGCTCGTTCTGCCGTGACCCGCCTCGTCGGCGCAGCGCGTGAGGCGTTCGGCCACGGCGGCCAGCAGCCGGTCGCCGACGCGATGGCCGAGCGTGTCGTTGACGGCCTTGAAGCCGTCCAGGTCGAGATAGCACAGGCCGATCCGCCCGGTGCCGCTCTCCTCGTACGACTCCGCCTCCAAAGTGGCCGTCAGCCGCTCGAAGAACAGGGTGCGGTTGGGCAGCCGGGTCACCGGGTCGTGCATCTGCAAGTGCCGTAGCCGGCCCTGGAGTTCACGGTGTGCGCTGATGTCGGTGAGCGACATCAGGACGCCCTCGTCGTGGGCGGCCAGCGGCGAGACGGTGACCTGGACCCAGACCGACTGGCCGTCGGGGCTCTTCAGGCGGCGCGTGCAGCGCAGTATGGCCTCGCGGCCGCGCAGCACCTCGCGGTACGCGTGCCAGGTGCGGGCGTCGGACGCCAGGTCCACCAGGTCGGCGGCGAGGCGGCCGGCCAACTCGTCGGGCGCGCTGCCGAACAGGGCGCCGAACCCGTCGTTGGCGCTGACCACCAGCCCCTCGCGGTCGACGACCGCCATGGCCACAGGCGCGGCCCTGAACGCCGAGCGGTACGCAGGCGCCTGCGTACCGGCCTTCGGCGGCTCGGTACGAGGAGACGCATAGTCGTTACTCTCTGTCACAGCGCCCCGGTCGAGGTCTGCCGCGGGCGCCGGCCCTTCGGACGTTCCGCTCACCGCTCGCTCCCGCAGTGCACTCGATCTCTGTCCGTGCCGGAAAGTGTGCCGATCATAGAGGCAGACCCAAGGGCCTTCCACCCCACGCCCAGTGTCCCGGATCGAGCGGCACTTCTGACAGATCGTTTCTGCCCGCACCTGGACGGGTCGTTGGAGCCCCTGACCGCTTGTGACGTTCCGTGAGCGTTTCGGGGGTGTCGGCTCTGATCGGGGCTCGCGGCCGAGTCACTCTTCTGGGGCAGGCGAACAGGGCGTAATACGACAAACTGACACAGGCTGGGTGCGGTGTCCCGCGTACCGCTCCCGGAGGTCCCTGTGCTGTGTCAGTCCCCCCTCAAGCACTTCAGGGGTTCCCGACTGCGCAGCACCGCCGCCGTGTTCACCACCCTGTCGGCGCTCGCCGCGACCTCGCTGGTGACCGGGCCGTCGATCGCCGAACCCTTCTCGGCGGTGCCGTGCGCGTTGCAGCGCACCGACGCGCATCATTCGGAGGGCCTCGACACCTGGAACGCCGCATATCCGCGGCCGACCCGGGCGTTGAACGCTGTGATGATCTTTCTGTCCTTCCCTGATGCCGTCCCGCGGACCACGCCCGCCCAGTTGACGGCCGACCATTTCCCGGCCACCAGCCGCTACTTCGAACGTGCCTCCTACGGCAGGTTCACCCTGCATCCGCATCCGCTGCGGCACTGGATCCGGATGCCGAGGCCGTCCACGGCGTACGCCATGAAGCGGGACTGGAACGCCGAGCACCGGGCCGCGTATCTGCACGACGCGCTCGCCGCCGCCGACCCGCAGGTCGACTTCTCCCGCTACGACATCGTCTACTTCGTCGCCGACCCGGACGCGCCCGGTGTGGACTCGGACGCGACGAAGGTCGTCAATCTGGACACCCCGCTCAGGGCCGACGGCACGGACATCCGCCGCGTCGTCACCGTCTTCGAGAAGCACCCGCCGGACCGGCTCGTACTTGCCCACGAGACCGGACACGTCTTCGATCTGCCGGACCTGTACCACCGGCCCGACGACGGCAAGGGCGACTGGGACACATACGTCGGGGACTGGGACCTGATGGGCAGCCAGTTCGGTCTCGCCCCCGACCTGTTCGGCTGGCACAAGTGGAAGCTGGGGTGGCTGGCACCGCGGCAGGTGGTGTGCGTGCGGGAGGCGGGCGTCACGCGGCTGACGCTGGAGCCGCTGGGCGCCGGTCCGGGGGCTCAGCTCAGGGGGGCGGTGGGGCCGCCGGCCTTCGGGCTCGGCCGCGGAGTGAAGCTCGCGGTGGTGCGGACCGGTCACGACAGTGTGCTCGCCTTCGAGGCACGCGGACCGCTGGGCAACGACGCGGCGGCCTGCCGTTCGGGCATCCTCGTCTACCGGGTGCGCGGCGGCGCCCAGTCCGGCGGCGGCCCCATCGAGGTGATCGACGCCCACCCCCACACGGAGGCCTGCTGGGAGAACTCCGTCTACCCCCCTCTCGCGGACGCCCCGGTCTCCCTCGGCGAGACCTTCTCGGTGCCGGGAGAGGACATCCAGGTGAAGGTGGAGGGCCGGACGATCTCGGGAGCCTGGACGGTGAAGATCACGGCCGACGGCTGACTCCTGCGGCCTGCGGTGCCGCAGCCGCCGGTGCAGTCGAGTGCAGTCGAGGTCGGCGGCGAACCCCCACCGCGCGTCGGCCCCCCGGCCGGGGGCACCGCGTAACCATGCGGCCACGGCAGCCGCCGGGGGGAAGGGGGGTGTGGGTGGCGAAGCCCCCACCACGCGCGGCGAAGCCGCGCAAAAACAACGATGGCGAGACAGGTTCGCGCTTTCCGCGAACACGCCTCGCCATCGCCATCGTGCGCCGCCAGGGACTCGAACCCCGGACCCGCTGATTAAGAGTCAGCTGCTCTAACCAACTGAGCTAGCGGCGCCTGCTGACGTCGTAGACCTTAGCATCCTGATCGGCCGGGGGAAAAATCGATATCCGTACGGCTGCGCGGGCCGCCCGTACGGCCGCCCAGAGCAGGATCTCGGGGCCCGGGAGCCAGGGGTGGCGGGTGTCCGGGGCGACCAGCCAGCGGGAGTCGGGGGAGGCCGGCGGGGTGGTCGCGAGCAGGGGCGGGACGGTCACCGCGTCGCCGTTGCCGTGGCACAGCAGCGGCGGGATCGCGCCCGTACGGCCGAACTCCTCCCAGCGCAGCAGTGAGGGCAGCCGCTGGGCGGTGCCGGGCGCGGCGAACAGCAGCATCCGGCCCCGGAAGGTCGCCACCGGCCCGGAACCCGGCCCCTCGTCCCACAGCCGGTCGACCATCCGGCGCGCGAAGACCGCCGGCGCGCTGACGACGTCGAAAGCCGTGCCGCACGGGAGCACCACCGGGGCGTCGGCGCGCTCCTTCCAGAGGGCGAGCGTGCTGCGCGGGTACGTCCCTGCCGAGGCGAGCCAGGCGGCTCCGTCCGCGGTGACCCCGCTGACGTCGTAGCGGTCGGAGAACGGGTCGGTGCGTTCGCTGCTCATGACACCTAGGTCTACCCGCTGTGAACGCACCGTTCCTCACGGTTGCCGGAAACCGGGACAGGTGGGAGAGAAGAGGAGTATCTTGCCCGCCTGGCATATGCCAAAGCGAAGTGGACCGTATTCACACCGGGTCCGCGGAGCCCCGCCCTTCGGCCCCGCTCATCAGGTCCCGCCCGTACTCGACCATCTTCTTGGCATAGTCCTCGGTCCACTCGGCGCGTTCCGCGATGTCCCCCGGCGTCAGCCGGTCGAACCGCCGGGGGTCCGCCAGCTGCGCGGCCGCCATCGCCTGGAACTCCACCGCCCGGTCGGCCGCCGCGCGGAACGCCTGCGCCAGCTCCGTCGAGCGGGCCAGCAGCGCCCGAGGATCGTCGATCGACTCCAGGTCGAAGAAGTGCTCAGGGTCGGAGGCCGCCTCCGCGGGCTCGAAGAGCAGGGGCGCGGGGCGTAGCCGCGGTTCGTTCCGACGCGGCGTGGGCTCCGCCATGTCTTCTCCTCCTCGTACGTCGCAATCGGCCCGTCCAGGACCACCGGGCCACCGTCCATTGTCCCGCGCCCACGCAAGTGGGCCCGGAACCCCAGGTCCCTCAAGGCCTGAACGCCACCCGATGTTCCCCGAGCCGCGCCGGCGCCGCGCTCATGGCTGCCAGCTCACCCGGTGCTCGGCCAGCCGTGCCAGTACCGCGTGGTTCGCCTCCCAGCCGTCGGGGAACTTCACCAGCGTTCCCAGCTGCACCGGCTCCGTGGACGGGTAGTCGTCCAGGAGTTCGCTCACCCCCGCCCGGCAGACCACGATGCAGGCGTGGCGGTGGCGGGAGGCGAGGACGCACAGGCGGCCTGTTTCCAGGTGGAAGGCGGTGGCGTCGGGGCGGCCCGAGAGAGGGTGGAGGACCACCGTGACGTCGTATTCGCGGCCCTGGAGACGGTTCGCCGTGTCGACGGTGACGTCCGTGACCCCCAGCTCCGCGAGGGCCGCGCGGATCGCCGCCGCCTGGTCGCGATGGGCCGTGCCGACGGCGATCCGGTCGGCGGTCAGCGGCGCGGGCTCCTCGGGCGCACGCTCCGAGATCGCCGCGCCGCCCCGCTCCAGCAGCCGCCGTACGACGGTCGCCACCGCCCGCACCGCCTCGGGGTCCGTCCGCGGAGTGTGCCGCGCGGGCAGCTCCAGCAGGCCCCAGCCCGATACGGCCGCCTCGTCGATCACCCGGTCGGGGCCGGAGCCGTCGGAGGGGACGGCGAAGGCGAGGCGGCGGTCGCCGTGGTCCGTGCCGCTGCGGAAAGGTGTGTACGGGTAGAAGGCGTCCGAGACCAGGGGGGCCGCGGAGGCAGGGAGGCGCCAGGACACCGGCAGGCGGTGCTGAGGCAGTTCCGGGTTGTGGGCCAGCAGGGTGGTCACGGCGGAGGCCGAGGGGTCGTACGAAAGCCCCGCCCACTGCTCACTGCCCACGATGGAGAAGGGGTCGAGCTGCCCGGGGTCGCCCACGAACAGCGCCCGCTCGAACAGCCCCGCCACGGCGAGCAGCGCGTCCGAGCGCATCTGGTACGCCTCGTCCACGATCGCGTGCCGCCACGGCTCGTCGACCTTCACATGCGCCCACTTCGCGGCCGTGGAGATGACCACAGAGAGACCGGTCAGGTCGCCCGCCTTCGCCGACTTGCGTACGTTCGGCAGGTCGTCGAGCGCCTTGTCGTACGGGTCGGCGTCGCTGCTGTGCAGGCGGCCGACCGGGAGCTCCGGGTTCTTCTCCGCGAGGCGCAGCACGAGGTCGTCCACCTGGGCGTTCGTCTGGGCGACGATCATCAACGGGCGCCCCGCATCGGCCAGTTCGAGGGCCGCGCGGACGACCAGCGTGGACTTTCCCGCACCGGGCGGCGAGTCGACGACCACGCCCCGGTGGGTGCCGTGCAGGGTGTCGCGGAGGATGGCGTCGGTGGCCTCGGCCGCCAGGGCACCCGGGTCGAATGCGGTGGTGGTCACAGCACGTCCTCCGCGGTCAGGGGATCGGCGGCCTCCGCGGCGGCCTCGCCCGGCGGCCCGCCGTGCGTCCACGGCGTCTCCTCCGGGTCGGGCAGTTTCGGACCGCCCCGCTGCTCGTGCTCGAAGAGGGTGAAGCAGAGCCGGTCGCCCTTCTCGGGCACCGAACCGGCCTCGGGCTCCTTGCCGCGGCCCATCTTGTCGACGACACGCAGTACCAGCAGGTCCTCCGCCTCCCACCCCACGAACTCCGCCGCCTGCGGCTTGCCGCCCAGCGAGCGGTACACCTTGACCCGCTCGCCCAGGTGCGGACGGTCCTCCGTCCGCACGGTGACCAGCGGGCGGGGGCTCGGCCGCTTGCCCTCGCTGTACGCCATCACGACATCCGTCACCTCCCCGGCGAACGCCTCCCCGGACAGCCGCCGGCCCGCCATCACCAGCGGATCGTCGAGCGCCTCCTGGGCCTCGAGCCGGGCCTGTTCACGCTCGCGTGCGGCGAGCTTGTTGGCGGCGGTGACCGCGTCGTCCCGGCGCGGCTGCGGCGGCTCGCCCGCGACGATCCGGTCGCGGTGGCCGGTGAACGACCAGCGGTCGCGCGTCCACCGCTCCTCGACATGCGCCCCCTCGGGCAGTACCCGCAGCAGGTCGAGGCCCTGCCACACCTTCTCCCAGGTGGGCAGGGTGCGGCTGAGCACCAGCTCGCGGATCTCCCGCTCCGCGGCGGTGAGTTCACCGAGCCGGTCGTCCGCCTCCAGACCGTCCTCGGCGGCGGCGAGGGCGGAACGCGCGCGGTCGTAGCGCTCGATCGCGGGCGCGAGCAGCTTGTTGTCGAACGCCGGGTCGGTGGCCGGTCCGGCGGGCGGACACAGCAGTTGGCCCTTGGCGTCGCGGGCCAGCTCGGCATGCAGGGCGGCCTCGGCGCCCGTCGAGCCCTCCGGAGGGTCGATCCACGCGAGCAGCGCGCCCAGGTGCTGGTCCTCCAGGGTGGACTGCCCGGTCGCCCAGTGCCGGGCGAGGACATCCGTCATCGCCAGCAGGAGGGAGGATCCGGGGACGCGGGCGCGCTCCCCGAAGTGCGTCAGCCAGCGGCCGAGCAGGGGCACGCGCGGGGGCGCGGGATACGGGGTCTCCGGGTCCTGTTCCGCCGTACGCCTGAAGCGCATGGAGCGGCCGAGCAGCCGTACGAAGTCGACGCCCGCGCGGCTCGGCACGAGCAACTGCGGGGCGTCCGCGCACAGCTCGACCTCGACCTTGACCCGCTTGCCGGTCTCCGGATCGGTCTCGTTGCGCTCGGCGGCCTCCACGTCCTGCGCGTACGTGTCGAGATACGGCAGGACGACGTCGGCCAGCTCGGCCAGGAACGCGAACCTGAGGTCACGGTCGCGTGGCTGCGGTACGGCCAGCAGGCGCGGCGCGTCCCGGTCGGTCCCGACGAGTGCGCCGAGCGGGGCGCCGGCCTCGCCCGCCGTGGTGAGCGGCACGAAGACGAGGGGCCGCTCGGACAGATGCCGGTGCCGGACGGTGGCGGCGGGCTGTGCGCGGCCGGTGCGCACCGCTTCCAGGCGGGCGAGGGTGGAGATCAGTGACACGGGGTGACCTTCTCACCGAGGGGAGCGAGGGCTTCGGCACGCAGTCGCGCCGCCCTCCGCAGCGCCGCCACCGCCGGGTCCTCAGGGTCGCCGCTTTCGCCGCGGGCCGCCGACAGGACCTCCTCGACCGTCGTCAGGCCGCCCAGTTCGGCGCGGACCGAACGGCCCAGGGAGGTCACGGCGCCGGCCGCGCGGGAGCGGTCGCGGCAGTGGAAGGCCAGCTCGCAGGCGGACAGGCACTCGGGTGCGTACGTCGCCGGGACCGACTCCACGGCCGAGGTCAGCTCGGCGGCGGGCAGCTGAGGGGAGAAGCAGGTGCCCTCGGGGAGCGTGTCGGCGATGTCCTCGATACGGGTGAGACGGGCCAGCTGGCGGCCGGTGACCGCGCGCTGCTTGCGCACGTCGACGGCCGAGGCGGTGGGGAGGTTGGAGAAGTCCTTGGGGCAGACGAGGAGGATCCGGTGCCGGACCTCGGGGGCGGGGTCGAGGCGGGCGGCGACCTCCTCCAGAGCCAGCACGTACACCGCCGCCTGGCGTGCCGCCGCGCCCACCTTCGCCGGGTCCGCGCTGCCGTCCAGCATCGGGAAGGACTTGATCTCCACGACGGTCCAGCTGCCGTCGGGGTGCACCACCACGGCGTCCGGCTCCAGGAACGCGGGGGTGCCCGCCACGTCCAGCGCGAGCATCGGGTGGTCGAGGAGCGTCCAGCCGCCGACGGCCGCGGTGGCCTCGCGCAGCGCCAGCGCCGTACGGGCCGCGCGGCCCTCCGGGCCGGTCGCGGAGAGGTCCGGCACCCGCGCCTCGGCGGGCGGCTCCGCGCGCCGGTCCAGCTTCTCGTGCACCAGCCTGAGCAGCTCCGCGCCGCCGTCCGCCTTGACCTTCGCCTCGAAGGCGTTGCCCCGCGTGAACGCGAACTGCGACTGCCCGAAGACCGAAGGGGAACCCAGCGCGCTCGCCACCGCCGCCTTGTTCACCCCGGCGCCGTCCAGGATCGCGCGCCGTCTGCACCCGGGGTTGGCGGCGAGGGCGGCCAGGGCGCGCGCGTCCAGCGCCTTGGCCGGTACGTCGGGACCGCGCAGCTCAGCGAGCCGCTGCCGGAGCGCCTTCCCCCGCGTCCGTGGGAGAGGCACCCGGCTCGGCTCCGGATCCGGTCCGGGACTCGCGCTGCCGTGGAATTCGCTCACCCGCGGAAGTCTGGCATCCGGCACTGACAATTGAGGAACCTGCGACCTGAGCTCCCCCTGCGCCGAAGGACAGCCGCTCCTTGATCCCGTCCGCGCCCCGCATGACGTACGGCGTCAGGACCAGCCCGACGCCCATCACGGCCGCACCCGCGACCGCGTCGAGGAAGTAGTGGTTCGCGGTGCCCATGACCACGATCGTCGTCAGCAACGGGTAGGCGACGGCGGCGGCCTTCGTCGTACGCGTCCTGCCGTACCGCCACAGCATGACCCCGCACCACAGTGCCCAGCCCACGTGCAGGCTCGGCATGGCCGCGTACTGGTTCGTCATCCCCCCGAGGCCGCGCGGGGCGCTGGCCTCGCCGCCCCACCAGCCGTACGAGCTGTAATGCGCCATCGTGTCGACGAAGCCGTGGCCCGCGGAGAGCAGGCGCGGCGGGCAGGTCGGCAGCAGGGTGAAGCCGATCAGGCCGAAGAAGGTGGATGTCATCAGCCAGGTGCGGGCCGCGCGGTAGCGGACGGCGTGCGATCGGAACAGCCAGACCAGGATCGCCGGTGTGACCAGATAGTGCAGCGACGCGTACCAGAAGTCCGCCGGGACGCCGAGCCATGCCTCGCGGGTGAAGAGCCGGTTGAGCGGGTGCTCGGCGTTGATGTGCAGGAACTTCTCGATGCGCAGGATCGTCACGCCGTGGTCGACGGCGCCCGAGGTGTCACCTCTGGCGAGGAGGCGGCCGGCCGAGTAGCAGGCGTACACCAGCAGGATCAGCGGGAGCTCGGTCCACCAGCGCAGGCGGGTCTGCGGGGTCGCTGCCTCGATGCCCGGTGTCGTCTCGGTCCTCGGCATCCGATCGCCTCCCCCTTCGTTCTCGCGCGGCGCCCGGCGGGCCGGTCGTGCCACTTTACGGCGTACGTGCGCGCCCGCTTCGGGCGCCCCGGCCCTCAAAGACGCAGAGATCGCCCGCCGGGTTGCCCGCCACCAGCGTGCGCGATGATGGACTGGTTCCGCCTGCGATTTCTCCCGGAAGGCCTTTCAGCTCATGGCACCGCGCATTCTGCTGGCCCGGCACGGACAGACCGCCTGGTCGCTGTCCGGCAAGCACACCGGCAGGACCGACGTGCCGCTCCTGGAGGAGGGCCGGCGGGGCGCCAAGCTGCTCGGCGAGCGGCTGCACCGGGGGCCGTTCGAGGGGCTTCCCGGGGTGGCCGTCCGCACCAGTCCGCTGGCACGCGCGCGTGAGACGTGTGAGCTTGCCGGGTTCGGGGAGCGGGCGGCCGAGTGGGACACGTTGATGGAGTGGGACTACGGGGCGTACGAGGGGATGACGCCCGAGGAGATTCAGGCCGTGCGACCCGGCTGGTTGATCTGGCGGGACGGGGTGCCCGGGGGTGAGCCGCTGGCCGAGGTGGCCTCGCGGGCGGATGAGGTGGTGGCTTGGGCGCGGGCTGAGGAGCGGGATGTGCTGGTGTTCGCCCACGGGCACATCTTGCGGTCGATCGGGGCTCGGTGGTTGGGGCTGCCGTTGGACTTTGCCGCGCGGATTCGGTTGAACCCGACGTCGTTGTCGGTGTTGGGGTGGGCTTATGGCGAGCCTGCCATTGAGAGCTGGAACGACCTGGGGCACTTGACCGGGGTGTGAGCTGTGCCCGGTGCCGCAGGTGCGAGGGTTCGCTTGCCCGCGCTTGCGGGGTGCCGCTCTCTTTGGGACGGGCGCCGCCCCAGCGGCACGACTGCCCGCAGGCTGGGACAAGTCAGGCTGTACGCGGCTGCGAAGCGTGACGCTCCAGAAACTCCGACACGCCTGATGCCCGGCGGTGCGGAAGCAGCACCCTCGCTGTTCCTGCCAGCATCGTCTGGACTCGGGAGGACTGGACCTGGTCCAGGAGGTCCAGTACCTGCATCCCGGCTGTCGCCGCCTCGTCCGGGCGGCCGCCTCTGGCCAGGTCGTCCGCCAGTTCCGCCGTGTAGAGGGCGATGTTGCGGGTGAAGTGCGGGTTCTGGAGCTGGGCCGCGCGGCGCGCGTGGCGTGCGGCGCGCGGCCAGTCGCCCAGCGTCGACCAGCACTGCGCCTCCAGGCCCTCCAGCTCGGCCTCCCCGTAGAAGCTCATCCACTCGGGGTCGGCGTCCGAGGGGCCTCGCTCGAAGAGGGTCTGCGCGCGGACGAGCGCCTGTTCGCAGGCGGTGCGGTCGGCGAGCCCCGCCCAGCCGCCCGCCTCGCGCAGCGCGAGCAGCGACATCAGCCGGGCGGAGCCCAGGGGGCGGGCGACGCGTTGTGCGGCCTGCGCGGCGCGGACCGCCTCGCGCGGGCGTCCGGCGTCGCGCGCGAGGAACGCCGTGTTGCAGAAGGCGTGCGCCTCCAGGGCGTCGTCGCCGGTCATCCGGGCGGTCGCGAGTGCCTCCGCATAGTGCGAGCGGGCATCGTCGAACCGCCCCGAGTCGTGCGCCAGCCAGCCCACGGAGATGGCGAGTTCACCGGCGCCCGAGTGGAGACGGTCGGCGGTCGTCTGCCGGGTCGCCCCGGCGTCCAGGAGCGCATAGGCGGCGCGCAAGGGAGCGGACGCGCGCCGGTAGAGCCCGTCCGCGCCGTGCCGGTCGTCGAGCAGCCGGATTCTGCGTACGGCCTCTTCGAGTGCGTACGCGTCGTTCGCGCCGGGGCGGCGGACGGGACGTCCCGCTGCCGCGGCGTCGAAGGCGAGCCCGATGGGGCCCAGCGAGGCGGCGGCCACCGTGGCGCCACCGCCGGTCATGAATGCGCGACGCAGCACGTCGCTCTCCTCGTAGTTCTCGTGAAGCGCATGGCTCTCGTGACGGCCATGCGGGTCGTAAGGGACTTGCGGGTGGTAAGGGACCTGCGGGTCCGGGTTGTCCTGCGTTTCATACGGCTCGTACGCCCCCGGTGTCTCACCGGTGGTGTGCGCCCGGCGTCCGCGGACGGACGAGCGGGGCGCGAAGCCCAGGTCGGTGAGGGTGCGGCCGGGGAACATGTGCAGGAACACCCGTTCGTATGCGTAGTTGGGGCAGCGGATCTCGCCCGCCTCGACCCGGCCGATGTAGCGCGCGTCGCAGCTGACCCGCTCCCCGATCTCGCGCGCGGCCCGGCGCACCGCGGCGGCGAACTCGGCCGGCGAGCGCTGTCCGCGCAACTGCCGGAAGACGAGGTTCGGCCGCGGTGGCCTGGGGGGCGTGGGCTGGGACGAGGTCAGATGTGACGACGCCATGGCCGGGTCCTCTCGTGCGAACCGTCGAACCATGCCGGATTCAGGGTGGGTTGTCCGTGTAGAGCCCTGTCTCCAGCGGGGAAGAACGTACCTGCTGTGCCGGACCGCTCACGCTGTGTTTGGCTACAAACCGGATATCTCATACGGGATCTGCCATGAACTGCCATCCTTTGTGGCTGACTTCCGCCGTAGCCGTTGACGCGGCAGCCGCGTTGAACCCTGCGGACCGGGAGCCGCCCGACTCCCGACCCGCTTCGTTGAAGGAGGGGTTCCGTGGTGGAGGCCGGGATGGAGACCAGACAGAGCGTCGTTCCTCGTACGCCGCCCGCGACCGTGGCGAACGCCCCGGCCCCGGTGCGCGGCGAACCGCCTCTCCCCGACGGCGCGTGCGATCTCGTCACCGTGCCCACCCGGCAGGGGCTGGAGGCCGTCGACATCCTGCGGCGCGGCGCGGGCGACGCGGTCGGCCCCGTCCTGCACGACGACGACTGCAACACCCTCGGCTTCGTCGTGCCGCCCGGTACGGCCGCCGCCTGGGACGTCCCGGGCAGCACCTGTACGGAGACCGACGGCCGCGGTCTGAGACTGAACCCCGAGCCGCCCGTGGGGGGCTCGGACTGGCTGCTCCCGCCCGGCGAGGCCGAGCTCGCGACCGACCCGGCGGTTCTGCGCGCCGCCCTGGGCGAGGCGGCACGGATCATCGAGGCCGCGGACAACTGCCGCTGACCTGGTTGCTCGTGCCACCCCGTGCAGGCGTGGCCGCCCGGCGCCGCCGATAATGGTGCAATGGGAAAGTCCAGGAACCCCCGGCGCGGAAGCGGCGGCGCCGAGGCGGTCGTCGAGGCCGTCGACGGCGGGCTCGCCGAGCTCATGCCGGACAGGGACCGGGCGCGGGCCTGGACGCTGCTGATCGACGGGGCGCCGCAGTCGCACGTCGATCTGGACGACCCCTCCTACCTCTCCTTCGAGTACCAGCGCCGGCTCGGGCATGTCATCGACCTCGTCGCACCGGCCGGCAAGCCCGTGCACGCCGTGCACCTCGGCGGCGGAGCACTCACCCTCGCCCGCTATGTCGCCGCCACCCGCCCCCGCTCCACCCAGCAGGCCGTCGAGCGGGACGCCGCGCTCGTCCAACTGGTCCGCCGTGAGCTGCCGTTGGACCCGAACGCCCGGATCAGGGTGCGTTCCGTCGACGCCCGCGAAGGGCTCGCCAAGGTGCTCGACGGCTGGGCCGACCTCGTCATCGCCGATGTGTTCAGCGGGGCCCGCACCCCGGCCCACCTCACCTCGACCGAGTTCCTCGACGACGTCCGCCGGGTCCTGAAGCCGGGCGGCTGCTACACCGCCAACATCGCCGACGGGCCGCCGCTCGCCCACCTCCGCGGCCAGATCGCCACCGCGGCCGCCCGTTTCCCCGAACTCGCGCTGGTCGCCGACCCGACCGTGCTGCGCGGCAAGCGCTTCGGCAACGCGGTCCTCGTCGCCTCCGACGCCCCGCTGCCGATCGCGGAACTGACCCGCCGGGCGGCCTCCGACCCCCACCCCGGCCGCGTCGAACACGGCCGCGCGCTCCTCGACTTCACCGGCGGGGCGACCGCGGTGACGGACGAGGCGGCGGTCGCCTCACCGGCGCCGCCGCCCTCGGTGTTCCGCTGATCCGCAGGGAGACTAGTAGTTCCCGATCTCCACATGCGGCGGCCCGTCGTGCCAGGTGCAGATCACCGAGACCTTGTTGGTGCCCGAGGTGAACTCCACCCGGATCCAGGTCTCCGTCTTCCACACCTGCATCGACCAACCGGAACCCGGCGTCGCCGACACAAGCGTCGCGGAGGCCTTGCCCAGATCGAAGACCACCCGCCCGCCGTCGGTGTCGTAGCTCTTGACCTGGCCGGACGCGGTGGAGGTCGGGGTGGGGCTCGGTGGCGGTGCGGTCGACGTCGTGGGCGTGGGCGTGGGGGAGGGTGTGCGGGCCGTGCTCCTGGACGGTGACGGCGACGGCCGCCTCGTCGACGACGCCAGCGGCTGCGACTCCTGCGTGGTCGCGTCCGCCGCCGTGATCGGCAGGGCGCGCGGCGGGTCGTACGCCGTGCCCGCCATCACCGTGTGGACACCCCACCACGACAGCGTGACCGCCGCGCCCGTGGCGAGCGACCAAGCCAGTACGTGTACGAGTCCTCTGCGCATCGCGGGCCATACTGCCTCACGCGTCCCACAGGTGTCCCGTCCGTTGTCCACAAGCGAAGAGTTGTCCACAGGCTCCGATGCGGCTCTTCCGCATGGCGTACGGTGCCGCGCATGGCAAGTGTGCTCGTGGTCGAGGACGACCAGTTCGTACGTTCGGCGCTGATCCGGCACCTGACCGATGCCGCGCACACCGTGCGCAGTGTCGGGACGGCGCTGGAGGCGCTGCGCGAGGTTGCCCACTTCCGTTTCGACGTGGTGATTCTGGACCTGGGACTGCCCGATCTGGACGGGTCCGAGGCCCTGAAGATGCTGCGCGGTATCACCGACGTGCCGGTGATCATCGCCACCGCGCGGGACGACGAGACGGAGATCGTCCGCCTGCTCAACGCGGGCGCCGACGACTACCTGACCAAGCCGTTCTCCGTCGAGCACCTGTCCGCGCGCATGTCCGCGGTCCTGCGACGGTCCCGGTCCGCCCCCTCGGACGCCACGCCCTCCACCGTCCTGCGGGTCGGCGGCCTCACCGTCGACCCGCTGCGCCGCCAGGCCGAACTGGACGGCATGCGGCTCGACCTCACCCGCCGCGAGTTCGACCTGCTCGCCTTCCTGGCCGGCCGGCCGGGCGTCGTCGTACCCCGCAAGGAACTCCTCGCCGAGGTGTGGCAGCAGTCGTACGGCGACGACCAGACCATCGACGTCCATCTGTCCTGGCTGCGGCGGAAGCTGGGCGAGACGGCTGCGCGGCCCCGCTATCTGCACACGCTGCGGGGCGTCGGCGTGAAGCTGGAGCCGCCGGGTGGGGAGCCGCCGCGATGAGATGGGCACTGGTCAAGGTCTGTCTGGCGGTCACCGCCATGGTCGTGGTCGCCTTCGCGGTGCCGCTCGGGCTCGTCATCAAGGAGATGGCCCGGGACCGTGCGTTCTCCAACGCCGAGCGGCAGGCCGCCGCGGTCGCCCCGGCGCTGTCCATCACCACCGACCGCGACCAGCTGGAGCGGGTCGTCGCCTCCGCCGGCTCGGACTCCGGGATGGCGGTGCACATACCCGCGGCCGCCGGACAGTCCGCCGTCGACATCGGGCGGCAGCGCGCCGCCCGCGAGGACATCGCGACCGTGCGCAAGCTGGGCCGGGCCTCCACCACCGCGGTCTCCGGCGGCTCGACACTGCTCCAGCCGGTCGCGCTGAGCACCGGCGCGATAGCCGTCGTCGAGGTGTACGTCCCCGAGTCCGAGGTCAGCAACGGCGTCGGTACCGCGTGGGCGGTGCTCGCGGGGGTCGGGATCGCCCTGATCGTCGGATCCGTGGCGGTCGCCGACCGGCTGGGCGTGCGGATGGTGCAGCCCGCGCAGAAGCTGGTCGAGAGCGCGCACGAGCTGGGGGAGGGGAAGCTGGGGGCACGGGTGCCGGAGGAAGGGCCGACCGAACTGCGGCTGGCGGCGGTCGCGTTCAACTCCATGGCCGACCAGGTCGTACAACTCCTCGCGAACGAGCGGGAGCTGGCGGCCGATCTGTCCCACCGGCTGCGCACCCCGCTGACCGTGCTGCGCCTCAACGCGGCCTCGCTCGGCGAAGGTCCGGCCGCCGAGCAGACCCGGGCCGCCGTCGCCCAGCTGGAGCGCGAGGTCGACACCATCATCCGGACCGCCCGGGACGCCAAACCGCAGACCGCGGCCGCCGGCCCCGGCGCCGGATGCGACGCGGCCGAGGTGGTCCGTGAGCGGATGGCGTTCTGGTCGGCGCTCGCCGAGGACGAGGGCCGCAAGTGGCGGATGGCCGGCGCCGACCATCCGGTGCGCATACCCGTGGCCCGGGCGGACCTCGCGGCCGCACTGGACGCCCTGCTCGGCAACGTGTTCCGGCACACCGCCGAGGGCACGGCCTTCGCGGTCGACCTGCACAACGGGGAGGACGCGGTGATCGTGCTGGTCTCCGACGCCGGCCCCGGGATCCAGGACCCCGAGGCCGCCATGGCCCGCGGGCGGGGCTCCGGCAGCGACGGATCCACCGGGCTCGGCCTGGACATCGTGCGCCGGCTCGCCGAGTCGACCGGCGGTGACGTGCGGATCGGGTCCTCGGTGCTCGGCGGGACCGAGGTGCGGATCTGGATCCAGCTGGACGGTCGGGAGCGGACGCCCGGACGGGGTCACCGCTCCGTACGGCGACGCAGGCAGAAGAAACTCGTCTAGAAATTGGTCTCTACCTTTAACCGTCCCCGATCCCTTCCTTAAGCGCACCCTAAGATCCTCAACCCCCGTCCGGATCAGGCACTTTGCCCGATTCCGGCTCGCTAGCGTGCTGCCGCACCCACCCCGGGTCACCCCGTGAATCCCCGCGAACAGCGAAGGCAGGCACGCGCATGAGCACGCACCGGCGCAGGATCAGTGGCAGGAACAAGGCGATCGGCGGAGCGGTCGCCGCGGCCGTGATCGGTGGCGGCGCGCTCCTGCTCACCGGAACCGCGCAGGCGGCAGGAGTGGCCGCCGCGTACACGAAGACCAGTGACTGGTCGACCGGCTACACCGCGCAGTACGTCGTCACGAACAACACCGCGCAGACGGAGAAGAGCTGGAAGCTGGAGTTCGACCTGCCCTCCGGCGCCAGGCTGAGCTCGCTGTGGAACGCCGAGTCCAGCGTGAGCGGACAGCACGTCACCGTGACACCGGCCAAGTGGGACACCGACGGCCTCGCGCCCGGCAAGTCCGTCACCGTCGGCTTCGTCGTCAACGGCACCGGCAACCCGAGCAGTTGTCTCGTCGACGGGGCCAAGTGTTCCGCCGACGACGGCCCGACGCCCGAGCCGAGCGGCCGCCCGACCCAGTCCCCGACGCCCACCGCCACGCCCACTCCCACCAGGACGGCGACCCCCACGGCCACCCCCACCCCGACCCAGAGCTCCGGCACCGGCACCACGGCGAGCGCGGGCTTCGCCCCCTACGTCGACACCTCCCTCTACCCCGCCTTCGACCTCCTCGCGAGCGCCGACGCGACCGGCGTGAAGAACTACAACCTCGCCTTCGTCACCGACGGCGGCGGCTGCACACCCAAGTGGGGCGGTGTGACCGACCTCGGCAGCGACGGAGTGGCATCCCAGATCGGCGCACTGCGCGCCAAGGGCGGCGACGTGCGCGTCTCCTTCGGCGGCGCCTCCGGTTCCGAACTGGCGACGACGTGCTCCTCGGCGGACGCGCTGGCCACGGCGTACGGCAAGGTCGTGGATCAGTTCAAGCTGACCAAGGTCGACTTCGACGTCGAGGGCGGCGCGCTCCCCAACACCACGGCGAACACGAACCGCGCGAAGGCGATAGCCAAGCTCCAGGCGGCCCACCCCGGCCTGGATGTCTCCTTCACCCTTCCGGTCATGCCCGAGGGCCTCACCCAGGACGGGGTGAACCTCCTCTCCAACGCCAAGTCCAACGGCGCGAAGATCAACACCGTCAACATCATGGCCATGGACTACGGCGCCTCCTACAGCGGCGACATGGGCACCTACGCCGAGCAGGCGGCCACCGCCACGCAGGCGCAGGTCAAGAGCGTGCTCGGCCTCTCCGACGCCGCCGCCTGGAAGACGGTCGCGGTCACGCCGATGATCGGTGTCAACGACGTCTCGTCCGAGATCTTCAAGGTCGACGACGCCACCCAGCTGACGGCCTTCGCCAAGACCAAGGGCCTCGGTGGCCTGTCGATGTGGTCGGCGACCCGCGACAAGCAGTGCGCCGGCGGCACCAAGCCCACCGCCGACGCCACCTGCAGCTCGATCACCCAGGACAAGTTCGCCTTCTCGAAGGCGTTCGGAGCCTTCAACTGACCACCGCGAAACGGGGGTTGACGCGCCCCGGCCGGACCTCCCCCCACCCGGCCGGGGCGCGGCGTCCCCCCGCCGCCGGCTCCCGCCCCGGTCAGTCCGCCGCCACGGGAGGCAACGTCCCCGTGCGAGCCGCCTGCCCATACCAGAGGGCGCTCGACTTCGGCGTACGAGTAAGCGTGGCGTAGTCGACGTACACCGCCCCGAAGCGCTTCTCGTACCCGTACGCCCACTCGAAGTTGTCCATCAGGGACCACAGGTAGTACCCGCGGACATCCGCGCCGTCGGTGATCGCCCGGCGCACCGCCGCGAGATGCTTCTCCAGGTAGGCGATGCGCTCGGGGTCGTGGACGCGGCCGTCGGGGTCGGGCTTGTCGTCGTAGGCCGCGCCGTTCTCGGTGATGTACAGCGGCAGTCCCGGGGCCTCGCGGGTGTACCGCATGATCAGCTCGTGCAGGCCCGTCGGGTCGATCGTCCAGCCCATCTCGGTGCGCTCGCCCGGCGTCTGGTGGAAGGCGACGTCGTCCGCGCCCGGCCAGGGGGAGTGGTCGCTCGCGCCATGGCCGTCCGCGCGCGGGGCGCTCGGATCGGCCTCGGCCGCCGAGACCAGCGCGGGCGTGTAGTAGTTGAGGCCCAGCGCGTCCAGCGGCTGGTGGATCGCGCGCAGGTCGCCGTCGAGGACGTACGACCAGTCGGTGATCGGCTCGGTCGCCGCGAACAGCGACTCCGGGTACGCCCCGTGCAGGATCGGGCCGTGGAAGACGCCGTTGGCCAGGTCGTCGATCTTCCGCACCGCCGCCAGATCCCCCGGGTCCTGCGGCGAAAGGGGCCTGACCACCGAGGAGTTGAGGCTGAGCGCGACCGAGTTGCGGGCCGGCATCACCGACCGCAGGGCCGAGGTGCCGAGCCCGTGCGCCAGGTTCAGGTGGTGAGCGGCCCTCAGGGACGCCTCCGGGTCCGTCCGGCCCGGCGCGTGCACCCCGGAGCCGTAGCCCAGGAACGCGCTGCACCACGGCTCGTTCAGGGTGATCCACTGCTCCACCCGGTCGCCCAGCGCCTCGCCCACGATCTGCGCGTACTCGGCGAACCTGAGCGCCGTGTCCCGCTCCGGCCAGCCGCCCGCGTCCTCCAGTTCCTGCGGCAGGTCCCAGTGGTAGAGGGTGACGGCCGGCTTGATGCCGTGCTCGAGCAGCTCGTCGACCAGCCGGCGGTAGAAGTCCAGTCCGACCTGCACGGCAGGCCCCCGGCCCGTCGGCTGCACCCGCGACCAGGAGATCGAGAAGCGGTACGCGGACAGGCCCAGCTCGGCCATGAGCGCCACGTCCTCGCGGTACCGGTGGTAGTGGTCGACAGCGATGTCACCGTGCTCGCCGCCGGCGGTCTTGCCCGGCGTATGGCTGAAGGTGTCCCAGATCGAGGGCGTACGACCGCCCTCCCGCACCGCCCCCTCGATCTGGTACGCGGAGGTCGCGGCACCCCAGAGGAAGGCGGGGGGAAAGGTCACCGGGGTCGCCGGCTGTGCGGACTCAGACATGGAAGCGCTCCCATAAGTGGTCGTCGAGACCGAAGAGTTGGAGGGGGTGGGGGAGGGACAGGGGGAGGAACGGCGGGGAGAAGAGGGGCCGAGGCGGCGCTGACCCGGCCCCCGGGGGACGTACGACGACTACGGCGGAACCGGAACGCGGCCGGGACGCCGAACCGTCAGCCCTTGATCGCGCCCTGCATGATGCCGCCCACGATCTGCTTGCCGAACAGGATGAACGCGATCAGCAGCGGCAGCGTGCCCAGCAGCGCGCCCGCCATGATCACCGCCTGGTCCGGGACATAACCGGTGCCGAGTGAGTTGAGGGCGACCTGCACGGTCGGGTTCTGCTGGTTGAGGGCGATGATCGGCCACAGGAAGTCGTTCCAGGCGAACACGAAGGTCAGCAGGCCCAGCACGGCCATCGCGGGACGGGCCGCGGGGAAGACCACGTGCCACACCACTCTCAGGCTGCTCGCGCCGTCCACCCGGGCCGCCTCGATCAGCTCGGTGGGCAGCGCCTGCACCAGGTACTGCCGCATGAAGAACGTGCCGAAGGCACTGACCAGGGTGGGCAGGATGACCGTCTGCAGCTGGTTGGACCAGCCCAGGTCCGCCATCCACAGATACAGGGGTACGACCGCCAGCTGCGGCGGGATCATCATCGTGCCGATGGTCAGCAGCAGCAGGGTGCTCGAGAACCTGAACCGCAGCTTGGCGAAGGCGAACCCGGCGAGCGTGGAGAACAGGACCGTACCGATGGTGATCGTCCCGGCGACGATCGTGGAATTGACCATCGCGGTGCCGAGCCCGGCCTGGTCCCAGGCGGCCTGCAGGTTCTTGAACAGGTTCGCGCCGAACCACAGGGGCGGCGGTGACTGCGCGAGCCGCTCGTTGTTGCGCGACGCCGCGATGGCCGTCCAGACCAGCGGGGCCAGCGAGATCAGTGCGAAGAGCGTCAGGACGAGATAGGTGACCGGACCCGCGTGCATCTGCTTGCCCGCGCCGAGTACCCGGCGGCGTCCGGGGCTCCGGCCCCCGCCCTTCACCTTTGCCTGAGGAAGGGTCAGTTCACTGGTCATGGGACTTCCTCAGCCGTCGGGTGATCAGCAGGTTGATCGCGGCGACGATCAGCAGGATCAGGAACATCGTCCAGGCGATCGCGGAGGCCTTGCCCAGGTTGCCGATGCCCCAGCCCTGGTCGTACATGTACAGGCCGAGTGTCTGGTACTGGTGCGCGGAACCGCCCTTCGAGCCGCTGACCCCGCCGAACAGGAGCGGCTCACCGAACAGCTGCGTCGCGCCGATCGTGGAGACCACCACCGTGAACAGGATCGTCGGCCGCAGCATCGGGATCGTGACATGGCGGAACTGCTGCCAGCGGCCCGCGCCGTCGATCGCCGCCGACTCGTACAGGTCGGAGGGGATCGCCTGCATGGCCGCGAGGTAGATCAGCGCGTTGTAGCCCGTCCACCGCCAGATCACGATCGTGGAGACGGCGAACTGTCCGCCCCAGTCGGACTCGCGCCAGTTGATCGGGTGGACCCCCACGAAATGGAGCAACCAGTTGACCATTCCGCCGTCCCACGAGTACAGCAGCGTGAAGACCAGCGTCGCCGCCGCCACCGAGGTGGCGTACGGGGTGAGCATCACGACCCGCCACAGGGTCGAGCCGCGCAGCCGGTAGTTGAGCAGATGCGCGATCCCGATCGCCATCAGCAACTGCGGCACCGTGGAGATCACGCCGATGGTGAACGTGTTCTCCAGGGCGTTCCAGAAGAACTCCGAGGACAGCAGGTGCTTGTAGTTGTCCAGGCCGGCCCAGGTCTGGTGGTCCAGACCGGACAGCTGCACGTTGTGCAGCGAATACCAGGCCGTATAGAGGAGCGGGACGAGCCCGAAGGCCCCGAAGACGATGAAGAAGGGGGCGATGAACGCGTACGGGGACGCCTTCATGTCCCAGCGGTACAGCCGGCTGCGCCATGAGTCGGGGCCCGGCGGTGTACCGCGACCGTGAGCGCCCCGGGCCGCGCCCGGCGGGGTGCCGGGCGCGGCCTCGGCGCTCGACGCGGAATGCGCGAGAGCCTGCTGGGAGCTGGTCACTGGCCGAGCACGTCCTTGACCTCGTTCTTGGCCGCGTCCCAGCCCTGCGTCGGGCTCTTGCCCTTCTGCTCGACCTGGAGGATGCCGACGTCGGTGATCGCCGTGTTGATCGGCTGGTCCTTGATGCCGAAGTACTGGACCGGGATGGTCTTCGCCGAGTCGGCGAAGATCTGCGTGATCGGCGCGTTCGAGAAGTACGCCGTGGTGTCCGCGGCCGGCTTCAGGCTCGCGTACGCCGACGGGGTCGACGGGAAGCTGGCCTGCTTGGCGAAGACCTTCGCCTGCTGCTCGGGCGCGGTCAGCCACTTCGCCAGGGCGATGGCCTCCTTCTGGTGCTTGCCCGCCGTCGGCACGCCGAGGAAGGAGCCGCCCCAGTTGGACGCGGTCGGGGCCGCCGCCACGTCCCAGTTGCCCTTGCCGGAGGCACCGGACTTCTGCTCGATGTAGCCGATCATCCACGCCGGGCAGGCCACCGTCGCGAAGGTGCCCTTGGCGTAGCCTTGGTCCCAGGTCGGGTCGAACTGCTTCAGCTTCGCCGACATGTTGCTGGTCGCCACGGTCATGGCGACGTCCCAAGCCTTCTTCACGCCGTCGGACTTGTCCCAGACGACGTTGCCGTCCTTGTCGTAGTAGCGCTCCGACCCGCCACCGAGGGCCGCGTTGTAGACGGAGGAGGCCGAGTCCACGAACTTGGTGCCCGTGGGCGCCTTCTTCATGTACTCCTTGCCGAGGGCCACGTACTTCGCCCAGTCGCCCTTCCACTGCGCGGCCAGCTTGGTGCGGTCCGTCTCCAGGCCGGCCTTCTTGAAGAGGTCCTTGCGGTAACAGATCGCCATCGGGCCGACGTCGGTGCCGAGTCCGATCAGCTTGCCGTCCTTGGTGGTGGCCTGCGCGTTCTTCCAGTCCAGCCACTGGGACTTGTCGACGTCCTTGCCGAGGTCGACGAACTTGGCGCCCTGCGTCTGCACGGCCTCGGTGATGTTGCCGACCTCGATCGCCTGGATGTCGTCGGTGCCGGAGCCCGCCTGCAGCCGGGTGAGGACCTTCGGCCAGTACACGTCGGTACGGGTGGTGACGTTCTCCTTGATGCTGATGTTCGGGTGCAGCTTCATGTACTCGTCGTAGAGACCGGCCTGCTTGTAGCCGAACACACCGAAGGTGCCGATGGTCAGTGTCGTCTTGCCCTTGCTGTTGCCGCCGCTGTCGTTCGACGAGCTGTTGTCCGAGTCCTTGGAGCAGCCGGCCAGCAGTCCCGTGGTCAGCGCGGCGACGGCCGCGAGGGCCATCAGCCGGTGGGACCGGCGGGTACTCGTGCGCATTGCGTCCTCCTGTTGCCTGACGTGCCGACCCCCCGGCCAACTGCATTGTTGGGCCCGTTCATTCTCGCTGCGGCTCGGGCGGGGAACGTGCGGGATGTGTATGTGTCAGGTACTGTGGGAGCGCTCCCACAAGTGATGTGTTGAAGGTTCGCGGGTTCGAGCGGGGGTGTCAAGGGAGTCGACGTGGCGAGATGCGTTCAGTTATCGGGACGTTAACTGGACGAGAGGAGTCCGGTACGTGGGCCCCGGCGCCCATCGGCTTGGGGCCCGGGGCGGTAGCCCCCGGGGACGTTCACGGATCCCCCGGGACTGTTAGATTCCAGGCCAGCTGGAATAACGGCGGAAGGCGGAGCCAGATGCGGAACCGGAGCGGTGGTCGACCCACCCTCGAAGAGGTTGCCGCCCGCGCCGGCGTGGGCCGCGGCACGGTCTCGAGGGTGATCAACGGCTCGCCGCGCGTCAGCGACGCGACCCGCGCGGCGGTCGAGGCGGCGGTGGCCGAACTCGGATACGTCCCCAACACGGCCGCTCGCGCCCTCGCGGCGAACCGCACAGACGCGATCGCCCTGGTCGTCCCCGAGCCGGAAACCCGCTTCTTCGCGGAGCCGTACTTCTCGGACATGCTGAAGGGTGTCGGCGCCGAGCTGTCCGAGACGGAGATGCAGCTCCTGCTGATCTTCGCGGGCAGCGACCGTGAGCGCCGCCGCCTCGCGCAGTACCTCGCCGCCCACCGCGTGGACGGCGTCCTGCTGGTCTCGGTGCACGCGGACGACCCGCTCCCCGACCTGCTCTCGCAGCTGGAGATCCCCGCCGTGATCAGCGGTCCCCGGTCGGCCGCCGAGACCCTGACCTCGGTGGACTCGGACAACTACGGCGGTGGCCGCTCGGCGGTGGAGCACCTGCTCTCCCGGGGCCGCCGCAAGATAGCCCACATCACCGGCCGCCTCGACGTCTACGGCGCCCAGCGCCGCGTCGACGGCTACCGCGACGCCCTGTGCGACGCGGGCCAAAAGGCCGACGAACTCCTCATCGAACCGGGCGACTTCACCGAGGAGGGCGGCCGCCGGGCGATGACCAGGCTGCTCGCCCGCTGCCCCGACCTGGACGCGGTCTTCGCTGGCTCCGACGTGATGGCGGCCGGCGCCCGCCAGGTCCTGCGCGAGGAGGGCCGCCGCATCCCCGACGACGTGGCGCTCGTCGGCTACGACGACTCGGCCATCGCCCGCCACATGGACCCGCCCCTCACCAGCGTCCGCCAGCCCATCGAGGAAATGGGCCGCCGGATGATCGACCTCCTCCTCGGCGAGATCGCCGACCGCCGCCCGGCCGTCTCCCGCGACCTGGAACGCCGCCAGGTGGTCCTGGCGACGGAACTGGTGCCGCGTACGTCGTCCTGAGCTCCGCCCGGGCTGTGCGTCTGCACGTCGGAGGGGGGCGGGCGGGAGACCGCCGCTTTCGGCGTTAGTGCTTGCCTTCCTGCTCCTCGCCCGTCGGGAGAAGCCCGGCCGCACAGGCCACGGCCGCGGTCGAGGGCAGCCATCCCGTCGGTGTGCGAGACGTGGAAGCGGAACCGGAAACGAATCAGCCGGTGACCCTGTCTTCAGGGTCACCGGCTGATTACTCAGGGTGAGTGACGGGACTCGAACCCGCGACATCCTGGACCACAACCAGGTGCTCTACCAGCTGAGCTACACCCACCACGACCGGCGGTTTACTTCGTGGTTTTCCGACCGGCCGAGAAAAAGTGTACAGGGTCCGAAGGGGTGCTCGCGCACGCCTTTTGCCGCGCCCTCTCGGGGGCGTTACTCCGCAGGCAGGACGTGCTTGGCGGCGATGGACCTGGCGGTGTCGGAGTCGGGGCCGGGCTGCGGCACGAAGATCGCCTCGCGGTAGTAGCGCAGTTCCGCGATGGACTCGCGGATGTCGGCGAGGGCGCGGTGGTTGCCGTTCTTCTCGGGGCTGTTGAAGTAGGCCCGCGGGTACCAGCGCCGGGCGAGCTCCTTGACGCTCGACACGTCGACGATCCGGTAGTGGAGATAGTCCTCGAGCGTCGGCATGTCGCGGAGCAGGAAGCCGCGGTCGGTGCCGACCGAGTTGCCGCACAGCGGGGCCTTGCCGGGTTCCTTCACGTGCTCGCGGACGTAGGCGAGGACCTGTTCCTCCGCGTCGGCCACCGTCGTGCCGCCGGCGAGTTCGTCCAGCAGCCCGGACGCGGTGTGCATCTGACGCACCACCTCCGGCATCGTCTCCAGTGCCTTGGACGGCGGACGGATGACGATGTCGACCCCCTCGCCGAGGATGTTCAACTCGGAGTCGGTGACGAGGGCGGCCACCTCGATGAGAGCGTCGTCGGACAGCGAGAGGCCGGTCATCTCGCAGTCGATCCACACCATGCGATCGTTCATGCGACCACCCTAAGGCTGGCGCCCGCAAAATCCGCCCCTCTGGTGTTCGAGGAGCAGGGGTGCGGGGGGAGGGGGCGGGTGGCCTCGGTCACCCGCCCCCTCCTCGCCGTCATGTACCGCTGCGCTGCCCGGGCAGGCTCGCCCGGCTCGTCACATAGGCCTCGCGGCCGTTCTCCGCCGCGGTCGCGGCGGAAAGCGACGGACCCGAGCCGAGGGCACTCGCCGCGGCGCGCCGGCTCTGCAGCGGAACCGGCCCCTCCGGATGCAGCAGGGGCGCAGGTCCCGGCGCCCCGCTCGCACCTTCCACGTCGGCGGGCTTGTCGCCCTGTGGACGGCGAGCGCGGTACGCGGCACGGTAGGCCGCCGGGGACGAGCCCAGCTGACGGCGGAAGTGACCGCGCAGGGCCACCGGCGAACGGAAGCCGCAGCGGCCCGCGACCTCGTCCACCGAGTAGTCCGACGTCTCAAGGAGGCGCTGCGCCTGCAGCACCCGCTGGGTGATCAGCCACTGCAGCGGGGCGCTGCCGGTGAGCGAGCGGAACCGGCGGTCGAAGGTGCGCCGGCTCATGTACGCACGCGCGGCGAGGGTCTCCACGTCGAACTGCTCGTGAAGGTGCTCCAGCGCCCAGGCGACGACCTCCGCGAGCGGGTCGGCGCCGATCTCCTCCGGTAAAGACCGATCGAGGTAGCGCTCCTGACCGCCCGACCGGCGCGGCGGCACGACCAGACGCCGGGCCAGTGCGCCCGCCGCCTCGTTGCCGTGGTCCGTCCGCACGATGTGGAGACAGAGGTCGATTCCGGCCGCCGTACCGGCGGAGGTCAGCACATCGCCGTCGTCGACGAAGAGCTCTCTCGGATCGACGTGCACCGACGGGTAGCGCTTGGCCAGCGTCGGTGCGTACATCCAGTGTGTCGTCGCGGGGCGGCCGTCCAGCAGGCCCGCCGCCGCCAGCACGAAGGCGCCGGTGCACAGCCCGACGATGCGGGCGCCCTCCTCGTGCGCCCGGCGCAGTGCGTCGAGCGCCTCCTCCGGCGGCGGAGACGTGATCGAGCGCCAGGCCGGCACGACGACCGTGCCGGCGCGCGATATCGCCTCCAGGCCATGTGGCGCGGTGAGTTCCAGGCCCCCCGTGGTCCGCAGTGGGCCTTCCTCGCCGCCGCACACCAGCAGTCGGTAGCGCGGCACGCCGGCGTCCTGGCGGTCGATCCCGAACACCGACAGCGGTATGGAACTCTCGAAGATGGGGCCGCCGCTGAACAGCAGCACCGCGACGATCTCCTTGCGGCGTCGCCCGGAAAGTTTCCGGGCCGCGGCTTCCGGCGCGGCAGTGGAGTCGTGGCTCATACTGCTAAGCCCCCCTCGGTGGTCGCGGCTCCTCGGTTGTGTCGCTCCTGCACGTTTCCCCTCGGTCCTGCACGAGTCCCCCGCCGTAAGACGTCAAGATCGAATCTACTGTGTCGCGCGGTGCCGGTGTGACCAGTTCGGCAACCGGCACAATGTCGACATGGCAACTTGGCGTGAAGCATTCGATCACGAAGCGTTGCACTCGTGGGCCGTGCAGGGAAGTGCGCCTTGTCGCAGTGGCCAATCCACGTAGGGTACGCCGGGCCCCCGCACCCCTTTCTCTGCAGGTGGAACGGGGGTTGGGGGGTGGTCGGGACAAGGGATGCACCGGGTCAAGAAGTTGGCTGAAAAGCGTCGGACGCGTGCGCGGAAACCGGTCAGCCGACCGGTGTACTTCCCCCAGTGTGACGCCTCCCTCTGTGAGCACCCGTGCCGCTCCTGTGATGGCGGCCCCGACGGGAGGGTGATTCCTCGCTCCGCGGGCGGGCCGCCACGCGCTCGGACTGGCGCAGCAGCAGCCGGCACACCGCGGTGACGGCGGCGAGGCCGAACGCCGTGCCCGCGGCGCCGGCCAGCGAGGTGCCGTACCAGAGAAGGACCACCGGGACGAGGACACAGCTGAACGCCGCCCAGCGGACGACATCGGTCACGGTGTCCTGGGGCGGGGCGGTCGCGCGGGGAGTCTCGGGGGTGGGGTGCGGTCCGGACATGCGTGCTCCCTGGTGCCTGGGTCTCGGTGTTCAACGCGTGTTCGACCGGGCGGTCACTGTGCGCCGCCGCCACCGGCCCCCGGACAAGTGAACCCTGTGCAAACCGCCTGTACAGGGCAGCAACCATTGCGTTACGGGCGCACCTCGTGCATGCTCCCTGGAACCCCCACGCACCGTGGGCGGGATCTGGGCTAAGGAGGCGTGCCGCCGTACCCTTGGGGGTATGGGGTTGGGAAGATGATTCCCGGACACAGCTCCGCCGCACACGACCGCATCCATCAGTGAGCTCCGCTCGCGGGCCCTCCGATAAAGGATCAAAACGCCGAGACAGCCATGGCCGGTCACGAATTCTTCGAACCCGCGGACCGCAAGCGCCCCGTCGCCGATCCCACGGCGGCCGAGCCCCAGGCGGCGGAAGAGCCACGCCATTCCTGCGATCCAGCCTTCAAGCACGGCGTGGTCGTCGGCTTCGACGGTTCCACGTCCAGCGAGCGCGCCCTCGCCTATGCGATCGGCATGGCCCACCGTTCCGGATCGGGCCTGATCATCGTGCACGTCGCCAACCGACTGCCCACCACGGTGTGGGCCGGCTGTGAGCCGCCGGTCTTCGTCGACGTGCCGGACCACCGCACCGAGGTGCTGGGGCTCGAGCTCGCCTGTGCGGACTATCTGGCCGAGGTGCCCTGGATCCTGGTCGAGCGCGGCGGCGACATCTGCCACGAACTCGAAGAGGTGGGGCGGGAGTACGAGGCGGACGCGATCGTCGTCGGCTCCACGCAGGGCATCGTGGGGCGGATTTTCGGCTCCGTCGCGGGGCGGCTCGCCAAGCGGGCGAAGCGGCCCGTCGTTGTCATTCCGTAACTCCTCGTTCTCCCAGGTGAGATGCGATCCGGGAACGGACTGATCCCTTTGTGCAGCGCGCAAAGCTACTCGCGCGTAGAGGTGTTTGTGCCTTTGTGAAGGGCATATATCGGTCACCGCACAACTGCACATGCATGAAGGGAGCCCGCCGTGGACAACGACGTCTCCGCGGGAAGCGGAACCACTACCGTGGTCGGCCGACTCGCCCTGGGTATCACCCTGTTGGCGTTCGGACTCGGATACACCGACGTGATCAATGGCGTGTCGGCCGCTGACGCCGTATCACTGGCCCACTACGTAGGCGGCGTTGCGCTCTTCGTCGCCGGACTCCTCGCCTTCCGCGACGGTGACTCCGTCAACGGTACGGCGTACTCGGCGCTCGGCGCGCTGTGGTTCACCTGGGCCGTGACGGCCGGCAACTCGATGTCCGCCAACGCGGCGGGGCTGTTCCTGGCCCTGTTCGCCCTCGTGGCCCTGACGTTGACCCTCGCGGGCGGGGACCAACTCACGCAGGGCACCTACGGGTTGTTCTTCGTCTCCCTGGTGCTTCTCGCCATCGCGCAGTTCGCGACCAGCGGGTCGCTCGCGAAGGTGGGCGGCTGGTTCGCCGTGGCCGCCGGGGCGGTTGCCTGGTATGCGGCTACGGCGGCGTTGGCTCACTGGCCGACGGTGCTTCCTCGGCGTGCTGCCGGTCGGGGCGTGACGGCCACCGGCTAGCTGCGCAGGCCGGGGGTTGGGCGGCCCCCGGCGAATGGAGCGGACCCCCCGTGATTGGTGGCATCACGTGGGGGTCCGTTCCCCTTTTTGCGCCTAAACCGGCGCCGCTCTCGCGGACGTGGTTGCTCGCCGTAGGGGTTACTCAATTATCGCTTCGGCCGTCGCAGGGACTTCCTACTCGACCGTCACCGACTTGGCGAGGTTCCTGGGCTTGTCGATGTCGCGGCCCAGGGCCAAAGCCGTGTGGTAGGCGAGGAGTTGGAGGGGGATGCCCATCAGGATGGGGTCGAGTTCGTCCTCGTTCTTCGGGACGACGATCGTCTCGTCGGCCTTCTCCTCGTGCTGGTGGGCCACCGCGAGGATGCGGCCGCTGCGGGCCTTGATCTCCTCCATGGCGGCGCGGTTCTTCTCCAGGAGGTCGTCGTCGGGGACGATCGCGACCGTGGGGAGGGCCGGCTCGATGAGGGCCAGGGGGCCGTGCTTGAGCTCGGAGGCCGGGTAGGCCTCGGCGTGGATGTACGAGACCTCCTTGAGCTTGAGGGAGGCCTCGCGGGCCACCGGGTAGCCCCGGACGCGGCCGATGAAGAGCATCGAGCGGGCGTCGGCGTACTGCTCGGCCAGCTTCTTGATCTCCTCCTCCTGCGCCAGGATCTCGGTGATCTGGGCGGGCAGCTTGCGCAGGCCCTCGATGATCCGCTTGCCGTCGCGGACCGAGAGGTCGCGGGTGCGGCCCAGGTGCAGGGCGAGCAGGGCGAAGGCGACCGTGGTGTTGGTGAAGCACTTGGTCGAGACCACGCAGACCTCGGGGCCCGCGTGGACGTAGATACCCGCGTCCGCCTCGCGGGCGATCGCCGAGCCCACCACGTTCACGATGCCGAAGACCCGGGCGCCCTTGCGCTTCAGCTCCTGGACGGCCGCGAGCACGTCGTAGGTCTCACCCGACTGGGAGACGGCCACGTAGAGGGTGTCGGGGTCCACGACCGCGTTGCGGTAGCGGAACTCGGAGGCCGGCTCGGCGTCCGCGGGGATACGGGCCAGCTCCTCGATCATCTGGGCGCCGATCATGCCCGCGTGGTACGAGGTGCCGCAGCCGAGGATCTTCACCCGGCGGATCTGGCGGGCCTCACGGGCGTCCAGGTTGAGGCCGCCGAGGTGGACGGTGGAGAAGCGGTCGTCGATGCGGCCGCGCAGCACGCGGTCCACGGCGTCGGCCTGCTCGTGGACCTCCTTGTGCATGTAGGTGTCGTGGCCGCCCATGTCGTAGGAGGCGGCCTCCCACTCCACGGTGGTGGGCTCCGCCGTGGTGCGGGTGCCCTCCGTGGTGTACGTGCGGAAGTCGTCGGCCTTGAGGGTGGCCATCTCGCCGTCGCCGAGAGTCACTATCTGCCGCGTGTGGGCGACCAGGGCGGCGATGTCCGAGGCGACGAACATCTCCTTCTCGCCGATGCCGAGGACCACCGGGGAGCCGTTTCGGGCCACCACGATCCGGTCCGGGAAGTCGGCGTGCATCACCGCGATGCCGTAGGTGCCCTCGATGACCCGGAGGGTCTCGCGGACCTTCTCCTCCAGCGTCTCGGCCTGGGAGCGGGCGATGAGGTGGACGAGGACCTCGGTGTCCGTCTCGGAGAGGAACTCGACGCCGTCGGCCTCCAGCTTGCGGCGCAGGTCGGAGGCGTTGTCGATGATGCCGTTGTGGACGACGGCGACCTTGCCCTCGGCGTCCAGGTGCGGGTGCGCGTTCACGTCGGAGGGGGCGCCGTGGGTGGCCCAGCGGGTGTGGGCGATGCCGGTCGTGCCCTTGAAGCGGGCCGGGACCTTGGCCTCCAGGTCGCGGACCCGCCCCTTGGCCTTGACCAGCTTCAGGCCGGCCGTCTTGGGGGACGTCACGACGATGCCGGCCGAGTCGTAGCCGCGGTATTCGAGGCGCTGCAGGCCCTCCAGCAGGAGGGGGGCCACATCACGCTTCCCGATGTATCCGACGATTCCGCACATATATACGTAGTCCTAGCCGTAGACGATGCGGCGCAACTGCCTGAGCGTAAGCTCCGGCGGCGCGACCGCCCGGTATTTCAGGTCCGCCTCGATCCGTTCGAAGATCTCCGCGTTCACCAGGCCCTGGGCCTGGAGCTCGCGGTGGCGGCGACGGACGTACTCCTCGGTCGTCTCGTCGAAGTAGGCGAGCACGTCCTGGATCACCCGCAGCGCCTCGCCCCTGCTGAGGGGCGTGGACCGCGTCAGATGATCGACAAGTTCCTCGTGCACCCGGTAGATCCTGAGGTACCGAAGGCCGTTTCGCAAGAATCCTGCCCGATATCGGGCAGGCCTGCTGATGCGGCTCTTTGGTGTTCTTATGAATCTCTGTTTGCGGACTGTCCATCCTGAGTCTTGTGCCCCGTCGCTCATGTGGACGAGTTTCAGACGCCATGGACATACCTCGTATGGGAGTACCGGAGCAGCTGGCCGAGCGCATGAGCATGGCCGAGCAGCACGAGTACCTGCGCGCCAGATTCTCACGGCGCAACCTGATGAGAGGCGGCGCCGTGACGATCGGCGCCGTCGCCGGTGGCGCGTTCGTGCCGGGTGCGGTGGCCCAGGCCGCCGTACCCACGCAGCGGACCGCCCCCGCCACAGAGACGGTCGACGGCTCGCTCGTCGCGCCGTTCGGCCGCCACCTCGCCTACGGCAACGACGCCAGGACCGAGATGACCGTCTCCTGGCAGGTGCCGGTCGCGGTGAAGAAGCCCTTCATCCGCATCGGCGCCCACCCCTGGGACCTCTCCCGCAAGATCGAGGCCGAGGTCCGCAGCCTCTACACCCCGGCCGGTGTCGGCGCCAGCGGCGACCACACGCAGTACTACATCCACGCCAAGCTCACCCACCTGCGCCCGGGCAAGACGTACTACTACGGCGTCGGCCACCAGGGCTTCGACCCCGCCGAGCCGCACCTGCTCGGCACCCTGGGCACCTTCACCACCGCGCCCTCCCGCAAGGAGCGGTTCACCTTCACGGCCTTCGGCGACCAGGGCGTCAGCTACCACGGTCTGGCCAACGACAGCCTGATCCTCGGCCAGAACCCGTCCTTCCACCTGCACGCCGGCGACATCGCCTACGCCGACCCGGCCGGCGCGGGCAAGACCGCAGACACCGGCTTCGACTCACGGGTGTGGGACCAGTTCCTGTACCAGACCGAGTCGGTCGCCAAGTCCGTGCCGTGGATGGTGAGTTACGGCAACCACGACATGGAGGCCTGGTACTCGCCCAACGGCTACGGCGGCGAGGAGGCCCGCTTCACCCTCCCCGACAACGGGCCGGACAAGGCGAACCTGCCGGGGGTCTACTCCTTCGTCCACGGCAACACCGCGATCATCTCGCTCGACCCGAACGACGTGTCGTACGAGATCCCCGCCAACCTCGGCATCTCCGGCGGCACCCAGACCAAGTGGTTCGAGGCGCAGCTGAAGAAGTTCCGGGCGTCGAAGGACATCGACTTCATCGTCGTGTTCTTCCACCACTGCGCCTACTGCACCTCCACCGCGCACGCCTCGGAGGGGGGCGTGCGCCAGGAGTGGGTGCCGTTGTTCGAGAAGTACACGGTGGACCTGGTCATCAACGGCCACAACCACCAGTACGAGCGCACCGACGTCATCAAGGGCGACAAGGTCGCCAAGAAGCTGCCGATCGGCGAGACCGCCTACCCCGAGACCGAGGGTGTCGTGTACGTGACGGCGGGCGCCGCGGGCCGCAGCCTGTACGCGTTCACCGCGCCGGACTCCTACGAGGGGCACGAGCACGAGGTCGACTCCGTCGCCTCGTTCATCAACACCAAGGACGGCAAGGTCAACGAGACCGTCGCCTGGTCCCGGGTGCGCTACCTCAACTACTCCTTCCTGCGGGTGGACGTCGAGCCCGCGCCGCGCGGCCACTACGCCAAGCTGAAGGTGTCGGGCATCGCCGAGACCGGTGACCGCATCGACCACTTCACCGTGGCGCGCAAGGCCAAGTAGGCGTACACCCCGAAGGCAGGGCGTACATGTCACAGGCGGCCCTCACCGGCGCTACAGGCGCTTGAGGACCGCCTGTTTGGCCATCGTGAACTCCTCGTCCGTCAGGACTCCCGTGCGGTGCAGCTCACCCAGTTCCCGCAGCCGCCGCAGCAGCGCGTCGTGGTCGTCCCGGGGCGGCTCCTCCAACGGCTTCGGCCCTACGTCCATGGGGGCCGCCGAGGGATGCGGCAGCCGGGCCTGCACGGCCGCCGCGACCAGCGCCATCAGCGGGTCCTTCTTGAAGCCCCACAGCTCCACGGAGTTGGGGTCGTACTTGGGCGGCGCCTTGGTGGCCGCGCCCCGCACGGTGAAGCGCAGATACCCGTTCTCCAGGCCGACCGCGGGCTGCCACTCCACGGCGACGACATCGGTGACGGCCAGAGTACGGGCGCCCGCGGCGGCCTTGGCGTCCTCCGTCTTCCAGTTCCACTCCAGGCGGATGTGCTCACCGTCGAAGCCGGCGGTGCCGTCCCCGGCGGACACGGAGAGCGGGACGGACGGGCCGGGGAGCAGGTACTCGTCCACCGGGTCGGACGCGACCTCGTCCAGGAGCAGGGCGCCTCGGACCTCGTCCGTGAAGTACTCGGCGACGCCGTAGCGGTCGGACTCGACCAGCAGTTGATAGGGGTCGTTGGGCTCGGTGAGGCGGCCTCCGGAGGCGTGCAGGAGCGGGTCGGCGCCGTCGCGCAGTCGCAGCCTCAGCCGTCCCGACTTCTTGCCCTGCTCGAAGGAGATCCCCGCCAACGCGCCCAGCGGGACGACGAGTTCACCCAGCGTGCGGCGGAGCAGGCTGACGTTTCTGTCCCGCCCGGGCGTCAGTCGAAGGGCATCGCCGTCGAAGACCCACGTGCCGTCCCTCTGGATGATTTCCGCCATGGGGGGATTGTTTCATCGGATCTGCGGGAGAGTGGTCTCTACCAATCGGAGGGAGCGCATGTGAGACTGCACCGCGTTCTGGTGTCGCTGCTGCTCGTCGCGGCCGCCGGCACTTTCACGTCAGGAGCGACCATGCTGACGAAAGCGAGCCCGACCCCGCTCGGCCGGGTGGTTCCGGCGCCCGCGTCCGTCAAGGCCTGGGGCTCCCCCTACCGCATCACCGGCGCCACCGCCATCCGCATCGACGACTCCCCGCGGGTGCGCCGGATCGGCGAGTACCTCGCGGACATCCTGCGCCCGTCGACCGGCTACCGGCTGCCCCTGGTCCACCGGGGCCACGGCGGCATCCGACTGCGGCTGGAGCAGAAGACGAAGGGCGGGCCCGGGGCGGAGGGCTACCGCCTGGACAGCTCAGAGGGCGGCATCACCATCACCGCCACCGAGCCCGCCGGCCTCTTCCATGGCGTCCAGACCCTGCGCCAGCTGCTCCCGGCGGCGGTCGAGAAGGACTCCGTGCAGCCGGGCCCCTGGCTGGTGGCCGGCGGCACGATCAAGGACAGCCCGCGCTACGCCTACCGCGGCGCCATGCTCGACGTCTCCCGGCACTTCTTCACCGTGGCCCAGGTCAAGCGCTACGTGGACGAGTTGGCGCTGTACAAGATCAACAAACTGCATCTGCACCTCAGCGACGACCAGGGCTGGCGCATCGCCGTCGACTCCTGGCCGCGGCTCGCGACCTACGGCGGCTCCACGGAGGTGGGCGGCGGCGAGGGGGGCTACTACACCAAGGCCGACTACCAGGAGATCGTCCGGTACGCCGCCTCCCGCTATCTGGAGGTCGTCCCCGAGATCGACATGCCCGGCCACACCAACGCGGCCCTCGCCTCGTACGCCCAACTGAACTGCAACGGCACGGCACCCCCGCTGTACACCGGCACCGAAGTCGGCTTCAGCTCCCTGTGCGTCGGCAAGGACGTCACGTACGACTTCGTGGACGACGTCATCCGTGAGCTGGCCGCGATCACGCCCGGCCGCTATCTCCACATCGGTGGCGACGAGGCGCACTCCACCAGCCACGAGGACTATGTGAAGTTCATGGACCGGGTGCAGCCGGTCGTCGCCGAGTACGGCAAGACGGTGATCGCCTGGCACCAGATCACCGGCGCGCACCCGGCGAAGGGGGCCCTGGCCCAGTACTGGGGTCTGGACGACACCGACGCGGCGGAGAAGGCGCAGGTCGTGAAGGCCGCGCAGAACGGGACCGGGCTGATCCTCTCGCCCGCCGACCGGATCTACCTCGACATGAAGTACACCGAGGACACCCCGCTCGGGCAGGACTGGGCCGGCCTGGTGGAGGTGAAGCGGTCGTACGACTGGGATCCCGGCAACTACCTCGCGGGAGCGCCCGGTTCGGCCATCCGGGGCGTCGAGGCCCCGCTGTGGACCGAGACGATCGTGACGGACGCCGACCTCGACTCCATGGTGTTCCCGCGGCTCGCGGGGGCGGCCGAGCTCGGCTGGTCGCCGGCGGACACGCACGACTGGGACGCCTACAAGGTGCGGCTTGCCGCGCAGGCTGCGCGGTGGGATGCGCTGGGGATCGGCTACTACCGGTCGCCGCAGGTTCCATGGGCCTCCGCGCGGTGATGCGCCTGCGGGCCGGTGGGGGCTGGTCGCGCCCACGCGGCGGAGCCGCAAATTGATACAGCCCCGCGCCCCTAAAAGCCCGACGGGCACCCCCGGAGGACCGTACTCCGGGGGTGCCCGTCCGCCTTGATTCAGAGCCCCGCGACGGGATTCTTGAGGGTTCCGACCAGTTGGAGGGCGCCCGACGGATCCGTCAGGTCGACCATCTGCCGGTTGTTGCGCAGCTGGAGCCGGTTGAGGCAGGACAGGGCGAACTCCGGGGCGAACATGTCGTACCGCTCGAACTTCTCGGCGAGTTCGGGCACCGACGCCTGGTATTCGCGGGTGACCTCCGCGACCGTCCGCCAGAAGTCGTCCTCCTCCAGGATTCCCTCGGCGGCGAGGTTCGCGGAGAGGAAGCGGAAGAAGCAGTCGAAGACGTCCGTGAAGACCGACAGGAGTTTCTTGTCCTCCGGGACGTCCACGCGCAGCCGCTCGATGGCCGGCGGCAGCACCGCGTCCGGGTCCATGACCGCGATCTCCTCGGCGATGTCCTTGTAGATCGCCCGCTGCACGCCCCCGTCCCTCAGGACCAGGATCACGTTCTCGCCGTGCGGCATGTAGACCAGGTCGTAGGCGTAGAAGCTGTGCAGGAGGGGCGTGAAGTACGCCCGCAGGTAGTGCCGCAGCCACTCTGTCGGCGTCAGGCCCGACTGCTCGATCAGCGCGCCCGCGAAGGACGCGCCCTCGTGGTCGACATGGAGGAGGGAGGCCATGGTGGCGAGCGACTCGCCGTCCCGGAGGCCGGGGACCGGGCTCTCGCGCCAGAGGGCCGCGAGCATCTTGCGGTACGGCGAGTAGCGGTCCGTGGCCTTCTCGTACTCCAGGTGCCGGTAGCCGACGGCGGCCCGCTCGCGGATGATCGACAGGCCGGTGGACTTCAGCACCGGGTCGCCCTCGATGAGCTGGGCCAGCCAGTCGTTGATGGCGGGGGTGGCCTCCATGTAGGCGGCCGACAGCCCGCGCATGAAGCCCATGTTGAGGACCGACAGCGCGGTCTTCACATAGTGCTTCTCGGGGTGCGAGCTGTTGAAGAAGGTCCGGATGGACTGCTGCGCCAGGTACTCGTCGTCGCCCTCGCCCAGGCACACCAGGTGCCGGCGGGCGATCTCGGCGGCGAAGGTGACGGTGAGCTTGTTCCACCACTGCCAGGGGTGGACGGGGATGAGGAGGTAGTCGTCCGGGTCGAGGCCCCGTTCGGAAAGTGTGTCGCGGAAACGGTTCAGCGTCACACTTCCCAGCTCCTCCCTCAGGAAGGCCTCGTACTCGACCCCGACCCCGGCCGTGAACGCGGCGCGCGACTTGTGGGCCGCCAGCCACACCAGACGGACCGGGCTCGCCGTCTCGGGGGCGTACGAGAGGTACTCGTGGATGCCGAAGCCGAGCCGTCCGTTGTTGGCGACGAAGCAGGGGTGGCCCTCGGCCATACCGGTCTCTATCGCCTGGAAACCGGAGCGGGCCAGCTCGGCGGCCGGGATCCGCGGTTTGGTGAGCTTGTAGCAGGTGCCGGAGAGGGTGGAGGAGATCTCCTCCAGGTAGACGGGGAGGATCTCGTCGCTCAGGCCCAGCGCCGTCCTCAGCTCGATGAAGAAGTCCAGGGCGGCGAGGGGGAGTTCGGCGCCGTCGCGGGTGCGGGTGATCGAGCCGGCGTCGATCTGCCAGTGGTCGAGGGCGCGGATCACCGCGGTGAAGGTGTACCGGGTCAGGCCGTCGTCGCTGCGGACGACGTAGCGGCCGTCCTGCTGCTCCGGCGTGATCAGGCGCTCGTGCGCGAACTCGGCGAGGGCCTTGCGGACCAGGAGGCGGTTGGCCTGCTCCCAGCGTTCGGGGGAGAGGTGGGCGACGGTGTCGGCGAGGGTCATGCGGGCACCCCCGTCGTGGCGGAGAACTGCTCGCGGGTGCAGAAGCTCAGCAGGGCCGTCTTCTCCGGCTTCTGGATCTCGCGTTCGGGCACGAACCCGACGGCCTCGTTCAGGGCGTGGACGGCCGTGTTGGAGACGTCCGGCTCGACGACGACGCGTCGTACCGCCGGGTCCTCGAAGAGGCGTGCCATCACAGCGGTGATGACGGCCCGGGTGAAGCCGTGCACGGGTGTGTCGGTGGCGGGGGTGAGGAAGTGCATGCCGATGTCGCCCGGCTGCGGCTCGTACAGGCCGACCAGTTCGCGGTGGGCGGGGTCGTAGTACTCCATCAGGAAGGCGGGTTCGCCGTCCCCGCCGAGTCCGAGCAGCGCGTGATGGTGCTCGTCGGCGGCGATCTCCATGTAGGCGCGCTCGACGTCCTCCAGTCTGGCGTCCTGCATCATCCAGAACGCGGCCTTGGGGTGGGTGACCCAGCTGTGCAGGAGTTCGGCGTCGGACAGCGGGTCGAGGGGGCGGAAGGTGAAGGTCGTCGGGCTCATGCGGTGAACTCCTGGAACGCGATGGTCTTCTCGACCGGGTAGTACTCGGTGCCGAGCAGCTCGCGGATGATGTAGCTGTTGCGGTAGGCGCCCATGCCCAGGTCGGGGCTGGTGATGCTGTGGGTGTGCACGCCGGCGTTCTGCAGGAAGACGCCCCGGCCGGTGGTGTCGATGGCGTAGTTGCGGGCGACGTCGAAGTTGCCGTGCGAGTCGTAGAGCAGCCGGTCGCGTACGGGCTTCAGGAACTCCGGCTCGGCGTACTTGTAGCCGGTCGCCAGGATCAGCCCCTCGGACTCGATCTCGTAGTCCTTCTCCTGCTCCTCCTGGCGGAAGGCGAGCGTGTACGCGCCGTTCTCGTAACGGGCGCCGGTCAGCGAGGAGTTGGTGAGCAGACGGGTGGGCACGGGGCCGCCGAGGTTCTTCCGGTAGAGCAGGTCGAAGATCTCGTTGATCAGGTCGCCGTCGATGCCCTTGAACAGGCCCTTCTGCTCGGCCGTGAGCCGGTAGCGGGTGGCCTCCGGCAGCTCCCGGTAGTAGTCGATGTACTCCGGGGAGGTCATCTCCAGGGTGAGCTTGGTGTATTCGAGGGGGAAGAAGCGCGGCGAGCGGGTGACCCAGTTCAGCCGGTAGCCGTGGACGTCGATCTCGCTGAGCAGGTCGTAGTAGATCTCGGCGGCGGACTGGCCGCTGCCGACCAGCGTGATCGACCCCTTGCGCTGCAACCGCTCCTTGTGCTGCAGATAGCGGGAGTTGTGGATGAAGTCGCCGCCCAGGCCCTGGCAGGACTCGGGGATGTGCGGCGGGGTGCCCGTGCCGAGGACGAGGTGGCGGGCCCGGTGGAGGTCTCCGCCCTCGGTGCGGACGAGGTAGTGCCCGGAGCCTTCGTCGTACGTCACCTCGGTGACCGTCGTGCTGAAGCGGACGCTGCTCAGCTTGTTCGCGGCCCAGCGGCAGTAGTCGTCGTACTCGACGCGCAGCGGGTAGAAGTTCTCCCGGATGTAGAACGAGTACAGCCGGCCCTTCTCCTTCAGATAGTTGAGGAAGGAGTACGGCGAGGTCGGGTCGGCGAGGGTGACCAGGTCCGACATGAACGGGGTCTGGAGATGGGCGCCGTCCAGGAACATGCCCGCGTGCCACTCGAAGTCCGGCTTCGACTCCAGGAAGACACCGTCGAGCTCGGCGATCGGCTCGGTCAGACAGGCCAGGCCGAGGTTGAACGGGCCGAGCCCGATCCCCACGAAGTCATATGTGCCGGTCGGGTTTTCAGGACGCGCGGTCAAGGGACTCTCCCAGGTACTGCTCGGCGTGGCCGGCTATCAGGTCCAGGACGGCGGCGATGTCGTCGGTCGTCGTCTCGGGGTTGAGCAGGGTGAACTTCAGGTAGTGGCGGCCGCCCACCTTGGTGCCCGCGACCACCGCGTCACCGGAGGCGAACAGGGCCCTGCGGGCGTACAGGTTGGCGCGGTCGATCTCGGCCGGGTCGGTGACGGTGGCCGGGATGCAGCGGAAGACGAGGGTGGAGAGGGAGGGCTGGACGACCACGTCGAAGCGGGGGTCGGCGGCGAGCAGCTTCCAGCCTTCCGCCGCCAGGTCGCAGACCTCGTCGAAGAGTTCGCCGATGCCGTCGGCGCCCATCACGCGCAGCGTCATCCACAGCTTGAGGGCGTCGAAGCGGCGGGTGGTCTGCAGGGACTTGTCGACCTGGTTGGGGATGCGCTCGGTGACCATCCGGCGCGGGTTGAGGTACTCCGCGTGGTAGGTCGCGTGGCGCAGGGTGGAGGCGTCCCGTACCAGCACGGCGGACGAACTCACCGGCTGGAAGAAGGACTTGTGGTAGTCGACGGTGACCGAGTCGGCACGTTCGATGCCCTCGATACGGTCCCGGTACTTGAGGGAGGCGAGCAGCCCGCAGCCGTATGCGGCGTCGACGTGCAGCCAGGTGCCGTACTGGGCGCACAGCTCGGCGATCTCCGGCAGCGGGTCGATGGAGCCGAAGTCGGTGGTGCCCGCGGTGGCGACGACGGCCATGGGGACCAGGCCGTCCTTCCGGCAGCGCTCCAGCTCACGGGCGAGGGCGACGGTCTGCATGCGCTTGTCGTGGCCGACGGGGATGGAGACCACCGCCTCCTGCCCGAGGCCCAGCAGTTTCGCGGACTTCTTCACGCTGAAGTGACTGACCTCGGAGGCGAAGACACGCAGTCTGGCGAGGGAGTCGGTCTTGGACTCCTCCCTCGCCAGCAGCAGCGCCTGCAGATTGGACTGGCTGCCGCCGGAGGTGAACACACCGTCCGCGGCGGGGCCGAGACCGATACGGGCGGTGGTCCAGTCGATGAGCTTGCGCTCGATCAGGGTGCCGCCGGCCGACTGGTCCCAGGTGTCCAGGGAGGAGTTGACGGCGGACAGGACGGCCTCGCCGAGTACCGCCGGGATGACGACCGGGCAGTTGAGGTGGGCGAGGTAGCGGGGGTGGTGGAAGTAGACCGCGTCGCGGAGGTAGACGTCCTCCAGCTCGTCCAGGACCGCGCCGGTGTCGCCGAGTGGCCGGTCGAGGTCGATGGCGTCGATCCGGGGAGCGAGGGTGTCGACGGTGACACCGGTGAACGGACGGTCGGTGGTGGCGAGTTTGGCCGCCACCCGCTCGACTCCTTCGGTCACGGAGCGGCGGTAGTGCTCCGCGGTCAGGTCATTGAGCAGGTGCGAGCGCATTGGGGGTCCTCCGGTGGGGACAGTCCGTGCGGGCGGAAGCGAGGGTGGCCCGATTAACTTAGGTAAGCCTAACCTAACTTATTTGGGGTTGATCCTGCCCCTCCCGTGACCGCCGTCACTCCTGTTCGCGCAACTGCTCCTCGCTCAGGCCCTGTCGCCAGTAGCCGACGAAGGTGACCCGCCGACGGTCGATGCCGCACTCCCCGACGAGGTGCCGCCGCAGTTGCTTCACGCTTCCGCTCTCGCCCGCGATCCAGGCGTACGGATGCTCGGCGGGCGGCAGTCGGTCGGTACGCAGGGCGTCGAGGGCCATGGGGGACCCCTCGACGGCGCCTGCGTCCCGGACCAGCCAGGTGATCTCGGCGTCGGCCGCGGTCACCAGGTCCTGGATGTCCCCGGCGTCGTGCACCTCCAGCCAGACCCGGGCGCGGGCCCCGGCCGGCAGTGACTCGAGGATCGCCGACACGGCCGGAAGGGCGGTCTCGTCCCCCCAGATCAGCATCAGATCGGTGTCCGAGGGCGGCCGGAAGCGGATCGCACGATTGTCCGCGACCGCCGGCCCGAGCAGCACGACACGATCACCGGCGGCGGCCTTCGCGGCCCACCGCGAGGCGGGGCCGGCGGGGGTGTGCAGCACGAAGTCGATGTCGATCTCGTCGGGGTCGCGGCGCAGGCTCCGCAATGTGTACGACCGCATCACCGCCCGTACGTCGTCCGGCAGTTCACGCCAGGCCTGCCACCACCCGTCCCCGAGTTCGTACGGTACGGCGGGCTCGCTCTGGCCGGGGTGCGGCAGGAAGAGGGACAGGGACTGGTCCTGTCCGTCGGAACGAAATGCCTGCAGGTCGTCCCCACCGAAGGTGACCCGCACCAGAGACGGCCCGAGCCGCCTCGTCCGCAAGACCTGGAGGGAGAAGAAACGGAACGGGGCGGCTATGGCGGTGGTCATATGGGCTCCTGAGTTGCCGTCAGGTGGTAAGTGGGGGCAGGGGCACCAGGCTTGAGGGGCGCGGGGCTGCATCGATATGCGGCTCCGCCGCGTGGGCGCGACCAGCCACAATGGACCCGCAGATACCCACGGCCTCAAACGTCAACTGACCTTCTTGGCGTTCTCCAGCGCCTCGGCGAGATTCGTGAGCAGCGGCGTGCACTTGTCGTAAGACAAGATCGGCTCGGGCGACCGAGAGATGACCTGCCCCGCCTTCACCGCCGGCAGCTTCTTCCAGGTCGCCTTGGTGATGTCGGCCGGCTGAATGGTCGAGGACCGGTCGTCCATCATGATGACGTCAGCCTTGTACTTGTCGACGTTCTCCCAGCTCAGCGACTCGAACCAGCCCCCGCCCTTGGCCTTCGCCTTCTCCGGCGGCTCGACGAAGTTCACGCCGAGCGCCTTGAAGTACTCCAGGTCGATCGAGAGGTTCGTGCCGGACACGTAGAAGAGCGCGTCGCTCGCGGAACCGGCCATCACCTTGATGTCGGGCTTGGCCTTCGCGGCCTTGCGCAGCCGGGCGGCGGCCGCCTCGAACTTCTGCTTCGCCTCGGTGACCTTGGCCGTCCTCATGTCCGCGCCGAGCGACTCCGCGAGCGCCCACATGCGCTGCAGCGGCCCGGTCAGCTGGCGGTCGTAGACGGAGATGCCGACGCTGGGGGCCAGCTTGGCGATCTTGTCCTTGGAGGCCTCGGGGACGTACCAGAGCGTGCCGGCGTCGTCGAACATCGTGGAGATGAGCAGGTCGGGCGCGAGCGCCGCGTACTTCTCGACGTTGAACTGGTCCCAGACGTTGCCGAGGATCGTGACCTTGCTGATGTCCATGTCGCCGGCCTGGACATCGGGCTTGCCGTCCGCGGTCTTCGTCGGGCCGAAGACGCCCTTGACGCTGATGCCGTAGTCGTGGAGAGCGGCGGCGACACCGGTGAACGCGACGATGTTCGCGGGCACTTCGTCCAGCTTCACCGTGGTGCCGCGGTCGTCCTTGAAGGACCAGGGGCCGGACTTGGCGGCGGTCGTCCCGTTGCCGGAGCCGCCGCTTTTCGCGTCGTCGTCGCCGCAGGCCGCGAGCACGGCTCCGAGGCCGAGGGCGCCGCCCGCGGCGAGGATGCCGCGTCGGGTCAGGTGGGTGGCTCTGGCGTTGGACATGCTGTGGCTGCTTTCGAACGGGGCGGAACGCCCGCCGGACAACGTGGAATGTAGGTTAGCCTAACCTCACTCGATGTCCAGGGTGCGGGCGCTCCGGTCCCGAGCCTGTCAGCAGCCTGTGAACAGGGGCCGCGACGCGACGGCCGCGGTCAGCCCACCAGTCCCAACTCCCGTGCGATCAGCATCCGCTGGACCTCGCTGGTGCCCTCACCGATCTCCAGGATCTTGGAGTCGCGCCACATCCGCGCCACCGGATACTCGTTCATGAACCCGTAGCCGCCGTGGATCTGAGTGGCCTCCCGCGCGTTGTCGACGGCGATGGTGGAGGAGTAGAGCTTCGCGAGCGCGGCCTCCTTCTTGAAGGGGGCGCCGCTCACGAGACGGGCGGCCGCGTCGCGCCAGGCGAGACGGGCGGTGTGGGCCTTCATCTCCATGTCGGCGATCTTGAACTGGATGGCCTGGTTGGAGCCGATGGGACGGCCGAAGGCCTGCCGCTCCTTCGCGTACTTCACGGATTCGTCCACGCAGCCCTGAGCCAGGCCGGTCGCGAGCGCGGCGATGGCGATCCGGCCCTCGTCGAGGATGCGCAGGAACTGGGCGTAACCGCGGCCCAGCTCGCCCAGCAGGTTGGCGGCCGGGACGCGGACGTCCGAGAAGGACAGCTCACGGGTGTCCGAGGCGTTCCAGCCGACCTTCGAGTACGGGGCCGCCACCGTGAAGCCCGGGGTGCCGGACGGGACGATGATCGAGGAGATCAGGGGCTTGCCGTCGGGCTTGCGGCCGGTCACCGCCGTGACCGTGACCAATCCCGTGATGTCCGTGCCCGAGTTGGTGATGAAGCACTTGGTGCCGTTGATCACCCATTCGTCCGTCTCCTCGTCCAGACGGGCCGTGGTACGGGTGGCTCCGGCGTCGCTGCCGCCGTCCGGCTCCGTGAGACCGAAGGCGCCGAGGATCTCGCCCGAGCACAGGCGGGGCAGCCACTGCTGCTTCTGCTCCTCGGTGCCGAAGAGATGGACCGGCATGGCGCCCAGGGAGACCCCGGCCTCCAGGGTGATGGCCACGGACGAGTCCACGCGTGCCAGCTCCTCCAGCGCCACGCCCAGCGCCAGGTAGTCGCCGCCCATGCCGCCGTACTCCTCCGGGAACGGCAGACCGAACAGGCCCATGCGGCCCATCTCGCGGACGATCTCGTAAGGGAACTCGTGGTGCTCGTAGAACTCGCCGATCTTGGGCGCCACGACGTCGTGTGCGAACTCCTCGACGGTGCGGCGGAGTTCCTCCAGCTCGGGTGAGAGTCGGTAGTCCATGGCTGTGATCACTGCTCCTGGTGGGAGAGGGCTCGGACGGTGCGGGACGGGCTGGGCCGGCCCAGTTGTTCGGCCATCCACACGCTGGTGGCGACGAGGCGGCCGAGGTCGACTCCGGTGTCGATGCCGAGACCCTGAAGCATCCACACGAGGTCTTCGGTGGCGAGATTGCCGGTGGCGGACTTGGCGTACGGGCAGCCGCCGAGCCCGCCGGCGGAGGCGTCGACGGTGGTGACGCCGTGCTGGAGGGCGGCCAGGGTGTTGGCGAGGGCCTGGCCGTAGGTGTCGTGGAAGTGGACACCGACCTGCTCGACGGGGACGTCCAGTTCGGTCAGCAGGGCGCGTACGTGGCCCGGTGTCGCGACCCCGATCGTGTCGCCCAGGCTCAGCTCGTCGCAGCCCATGTCCAGCAGGGCCCTGGCGACACGGACGACCTGGGGGACCGGGACCGCACCCTCCCAGGGGTCGCCGAAGCACATGGAGAGATAGCCGCGGACATGGACCTGCTGGGACTTGGCACGGGCCACCACCGGCTCGAACATGGCCAGCGCCTCGTCCAGGGTGCGGTTGAGGTTGGCCTTGGCGAAGGACTCGGTGGCGCTGGCGAACACCGCGACACGACCGGCGCCGAGCGCCAGGGCGCGATCCAGGCCGCGTTCGTTGGGCACGAGGACCGGCAGGTCCACCGGGAGATCGCTGATCTGCGGGAACAGCTGCTCGGCATCGGCGAGTTGGGGCACCCACTTCGGATGTACGAAGCTGGTCGCCTCGATCGTCGTGAGCCCCGCGTCGGCCAGGCGGCGGACGAACTCCGCCTTCACCTGAGTCGGCACCGTCGACTTCTCGTTCTGCAGGCCGTCACGGGCGCCGACCTCGTGGATGCGGACGCGGGAGGGCAGGTCCGGGGCAGGTACGACCATGGGCAGCGTCATTTCTCCTCCTCGGCCGGCGTGATGACCGCGAGCACCTGGTCCATGGCGACCGTCGTGCCCGGGGTGACGTCCAGTTCGGCGACCGTGCCGGCGTGCGGGGCGGAGATGACGTGCTCCATCTTCATCGCCTCGACGACCAGCAGACTCTGTCCGGCGCTCACCTCGTCACCGACGGCGACCTTCACCACCGTGACCGTGCCGGGCATGGGGGCGGTGAGTGAGTCGGCACCCGCATGCCGCGCGCCGGTGAGGGAGGCGGCGACCGGGTCGTGGTCGCGCACGTGCCAGGCGTCGCCGTCGCGGCCGATCCAGTCGGCGGCGCGGTGGAAGGTGTGGCGGACGCCGTCGAGGGTGACGGACACGGTGTCGTCGGTGAGGGTGTGGCTGCCGCGTGGCACGTACTCCACGGGGTCCTGCACCCGGAGGTGGAAGCCGAGGGGCTTCGGCGCCCCGCCCAGACGCCATCCGCTCGGCACCGAGAACGGGTCGGTCCAGCCCTCCCCGCGCGGCTCCAGGGCCTCCAGCCGTACGGCCGCCGCCGCCTCGTACACCTCCTCCGGCACGTCGGTGGGGACGAGGCCGTCCACCTCCCGCTCCACAAGCCCGGTGTCCAACTCGCCCGCGACGACGGCCGGATGGGCCAGCAGCCGCCGCAGGAACCCGGCGTTGGTGTGCACGCCCAGCGTCACCGTCTCCGCGAGGGCGGCCCGCAGCCTGCGGATCGCCGTCTCCCGGTCCGGCCCGTACGCGATCACCTTGGACAGCATCGGGTCGTACAGCGAACCGACCTGAGTGCCCTCGCTGAGCCCGGAGTCGGTGCGGATGCCGTCGCCCTGCGGCTCGCGCAGCAGCAGCACGGTGCCACCGGAGGGAAGGAACCCTCGCGCGGGGTCTTCGGCACACACGCGTGCTTCGATCGCGTGCCCGGTCAGTGTGATGTCGCCCTGCTTGTACGGCAGTTGCTCACCCGCCGCCACCCGCAGCTGCCACTCCACCAGGTCGAGTCCTGTGATCAGCTCGGTGACCGGGTGCTCGACCTGGAGGCGGGTGTTCATCTCCATGAAGTAGTACGAGGAGGGGTCCCCGCCCGGCACGATGAACTCCACCGTGCCCGCGCCGCGGTACCCGCACGAGCGGGCCGCCTGGACCGCCGCCTCGCCCATCGCCGCCCGGGTCTCCTCGTCGAGGAGCACGCTGGGCGCCTCCTCGATGATCTTCTGGTGCCGGCGCTGCAGCGAGCACTCGCGCTCGCCGAGGTGCACCACGTTCCCGTGGCCGTCCGCCAGGACCTGGATCTCGATGTGCCGGGGCCGGTCCACCCAGCGCTCCACGAGGAGCGTGTCGTCGCCGAAGGAGGCGCGGGCCTCGCGGCGGGCGGCGGCGATCTCGTCCGCCAGCCGCTCCGCGTCCCGCACCAGCCGCATGCCCTTGCCACCACCGCCGGCCGACGGCTTCAGCAGCACCGGCATCCCGATCTCCCGGGCGGCGCCCGCGAGTTCGGCGTCGGAGAGCCCGCTGCCGCTGGAGCCGGGCACGACCGGCACCCCGGCCGCCTTCACCGTCTCCTTGGCGCGGATCTTGTCGCCCATGAGGGAGATGGCCTCGGCGGGCGGCCCGATGAAGACGAGCCCGGCGTCGGCGCACGCGCGCGCGAAGCCGGCGTTCTCCGCGAGGAAGCCGTATCCCGGGTGCACCGCCTGCGCGCCGGTGCGGGCGGCGGCCTCCAGCAGCCGCTCCACCGACAGATAGCTCTCCGCCGCGGGCGCCGGGCCGATCCGTACCGCCGTGTCGGCCTCGCGGACGTGCCGTGCGTCGGCGTCGGCGTCGGAGAAGACGGCCACCGAGCGCACGCCCAGCGAGCGGAGCGTACGGATCACGCGGACGGCGATCTCGCCCCGGTTGGCCACGAGCACTGTGTCGAACATGGGTCCCCTCCTCACATCCGGAAGACGCCGAACCGGGGCTCACCCAGCGGCGCGTTGGCACAGGCGGTCAGCGCGAGACCCAGCACCTGGCGGGTCTCCAGCGGGTCGATCACGCCGTCGTCCCAGAGACGGGCGGTGGCGTAGTAGGCGTTGCCCTGGCGCTCGTACTGCTGCCGGATCGGTGCCTTGAAGGCCTCCTCGTCCTCCGTCGGCCAGTCCTGGCCCTGGGCCTCCAGCTGGTCCCGCTTGACGGTCGCGAGGACGGAGGCGGCCTGTTCGCCGCCCATGACGGAGATCTTGGCGCCGGGCCACATCCACAGGAAGCGGGGGGAGTAGGCCCGTCCGCACATCGAGTAGTTGCCCGCGCCGTACGAGCCGCCGACCACGACCGTCAGCTTCGGTACGCGCGTGCAGGCCACGGCGGTGACCATCTTCGCGCCGTGCTTGGCGATGCCGCCCGCCTCGTAGTCCTTGCCGACCATGAAGCCGGAGATGTTCTGAAGGAACAGCAGCGGGATGCCGCGCTGGTCGCACAGCTCGATGAAGTGGGCGCCCTTCTGGGCGGACTCGGAGAACAGGATGCCGTTGTTGGCGACGATCCCGACCGGATGGCCGTGGATCCGGGCGAAGCCGGTGACCAGGGTCTGCCCGAACTCCGCCTTGAACTCGGCGAAACGGGAGCCGTCGACCACGCGCGCGATGATCTCGCGGACGTCGTACGGGGTGCGGGGATCGACCGGCACCGCGCCGTACAGGCCGTACGGATCCACCTTGGGCTCCACGGCCGCCGTGACCTCCCAGGGCAGCGGCCCGCGCGCGGGCAGCGTGGCGGCGATGTTCCGCACGATCCTGAGCGCGTGCGCGTCGTCCTGAGCCAGGTGGTCCGTCACACCGGAGACCCGGGAGTGCACCTCGCCGCCGCCGAGCTCCTCGGCGGTCACCACTTCGCCGGTGGCGGCCTTCACCAGGGGAGGCCCGCCCAGGAAGATGGTCCCCTGGCCGCGGACGATGACCGCCTCGTCGCTCATCGCCGGGACATACGCCCCGCCGGCCGTGCAGGACCCGAGGACCGCGGCGATCTGCGGGATCCCGGCCCCGGACATCCGGGCCTGGTTGTAGAAGATCCGCCCGAAGTGCTCACGGTCCGGGAAGACCTCGTCCTGCATGGGCAGGAAGGCGCCCCCGGAGTCGACCAGGTAGATGCACGGCAGGCGGTTCTCCAGGGCCACCTCCTGGGCGCGCAGGTGCTTCTTCACCGTCATCGGGTAGTACGTCCCGCCCTTGACGGTGGCGTCGTTGGCGACGACCACGCACTCACGCCCGCTGACCCGCCCGATGCCCGCGATGACCCCGGCGGCCGGGGCGGCCCCCTCGTACATCCCGTCGGCCGCCAAAGGCGCCAGCTCCAGGAACGGTGAGCCCGGGTCGAGCAGTGTGTCCACCCGGTCCCTCGGCAGCAGCTTCCCGCGCGCGGTGTGCCTGGCCCGCGCCTTCTCGCCGCCGCCGAGCCGCGCCGCGGCCAGCTTGCCGCGCAGCTCCTCGACGAGCGCGCGGTGCGCCGCCTCGTTGGCCCGCCAGGCCTCCGACGCGGGGTCTGCCGCGCTCGTCAGCTCCGGTGCCTCGTGCATCCTGCGGTCCCCTCACCCAGTGGTCGACTGTTAATGAGCGTTAACCATTTCCTTCAGGTTAACGACCGCTAACCTCCCTGTCTAGAATTACCTTCATGGCCACCAGAACCGACGCCCCCACCCGCCGCGAGCAGATCCTCAAGGAGGCCGCGCGGCTGTTCGCCGAGCGCGGTTTCCACGGGGTCGGAGTCGACGAGATAGGAGCCGCCGTCGGCATCAGCGGCCCCGGCCTCTACCGCCACTTCGCGGGCAAGGACGCGATGCTCGCGGAGCTGCTGGTGGGCATCAGCGGCCAGCTGCTGACCGGTGCCAAGCGGCGCCTGGCGGAGGCGGACGGGGGTGACGCGGACGCGGTCCTCGACTCGCTCATCGAAGGGCACATCGACTTCGCGCTCGACGACCGCCCCCTGATCACCCTGCACGACCGCGAGCTGGACCGCCTCCGGGACAGCGACCGCAAGCTGGTGCGCCAGCTCCAGCGGCAGTACGTCGAGCTGTGGGTGGAGGTGCTGCGGAAGGTCTATCCGGGCATCGCGGAACCCGCCGCCCGCTCCGCCGTGCACTCGGTCTTCGGCCTCCTGAACTCGACCCCGCACCTGGGCCGCCCCGGCTCGCTCCCGGGCCGCGGGGCGACGGCGGAGCTGCTGCACCGGATGGCGCGGGGGGCCTTCGCGGCGGCCGCGGCGGAGTGACGAGCGTTACGGGATCACCTCTGGACGCCTCTCCTTACCCGCCGGTACCTTGGTGTTCTGAGCAAGCGCTTAGACATGGACCCAAGGACCAGGTGGAGGTGGCGGCGGTGCGCCGTACGGTGTTCAACGAGGACCACGAGGCGTTCCGGGAGACCCTGCGCGCCTTCATCGAGGCCGAGGTCGTCCCGGTCTACGACGAGTGGTTCGCCGCCGGCCAGGCGCCGCGCGACTTCTACTACAAGCTGGCCGAGCTCGGCATCTTCGGCATCCGCGTGGACGAGGAGTACGGCGGCGCCGGCATCGACTCGTACAAGTTCGAGGCCGTGATGTACGAGGAGACCGCGCGCGCGGGCGTGCAGTTCGGCGGCTCCGGTGTGCACGTGCTGCTCGGCCTGCCGTACATCAAGATGCTCGCCACCGACGAGCAGAAGAAGCGCTTCCTGCCGAAGTTCGTCTCCGGCGAGGAGATGTGGGCCCTCGCGATGACCGAGCCGGGCACCGGCTCCGACCTCGCGGGCATGAAGACCACCGCCAAGCTCTCCGAGGACGGCACGCACTACGTCCTCAACGGCGCCAAGACCTTCATCACCGGTGGCGTCCACGCCGACCGTGTGATCGTCTGCGCCCGCACCTCGGCGCCCACCGCCGAGGACCGCCGCTTCGGCATCTCCCTGTTCGCCGTGGACACCAAGTCCGAGGGCTACTCCATCGGCCGCAAGCTGGACAAGCTGGGCCTGAAGACCTCGGACACCGCCGAGCTGGCGTTCGTCGACGTGAAGGTCCCGGTCGAGGACCTGCTCGGCGAGGAGAACAAGGGCTTCTACTACCTGGGCCACAACCTCGCCTCCGAGCGCTGGGGCATCGCCTTCGGCGCCTACGCGCAGGCCAAGGCCGCCGTGCGGTTCGCCAAGGAGTACGTCCAGGAGCGCACCGTCTTCGGCAAGCCCGTCGCCGCCTTCCAGAACACCAAGTTCGAGCTGGCCGCCTGCCAGGCCGAGGTGGACGCCGCCGAGGCCGTCGCCGACCGCGCCCTTGAGGCCCTCGACGCCGGTGAGCTGACGCCCGCCGAGGCCGCCTCCGCCAAGCTGTTCTGCACCGAGGTCGCCCACCGCGTCATCGACCGCTGCCTCCAGCTGCACGGCGGCTACGGCTTCATGAACGAGTACCCGATCGCCCGTCTGTACGCGGACAACCGCGTCAACCGCATCTACGGCGGCACCAGCGAGATCATGAAGACGATCATCGCCAAGGACATGGGCCTGTAAGACCCGGGAAACCCCTAGAAATCACTGGCGGGTACAACTGTCTGCCATGAGCCAGGCACTACAGGGTCTCCTCGATCTGCTCGACCTCGAGCAGATCGAGGAGAACATCTTCCGCGGCCAGTCCCGGTCCGCCGTCGTCCCCCGCGTCTTCGGCGGACAGGTCGCGGCCCAGGCGCTGGTCGCCGCGGGGCGCACGGTCCCCGCGGACCGGCACGCCCACTCCCTGCACGCGTACTTCCTGCGTCCCGGGGACCCGGGCGCGCCCATCGTGTACACGGTCGAACGCATCCGTGACGGCCGCTCCTTCACCACCCGCCGGGCGATCGCGGTCCAGCACGGCAGGCCGATCTTCGCGCTGTCGGCGTCCTTCCAGGTCCACGAGGACGGCCTCGACCACCAGACCCCGATGCCGCCCGCGCCCGACCCGGCCACGCTGCCCACATCCCAGGAGCGACTGCGCGGCTACGACCACATCGCGCCCGAGGTCGTGGAGAAGTTCCTGGAGGCACGGGAGGCCGTCGACCTGCGCTATGTCGAGGAGCCCCCGTACGGCAAGTTCGGCGAGCCGCGCGAGCCGCACTCCCAGGTGTGGTTCCGCACCAACGGCAAGCTGGACGACGACCCGCTGCTGCACGTCGTCCTCGCCACGTACGTCTCCGACATGACCCTGCTCGACTCGATCCTGCTCGCGCACGGCCGGGGCGGCTGGGCCGTCGGCGACGTGGTCGGCGCCTCGCTCGACCACGCCATGTGGTTCCACCGGCCCTTCCGCGCCGACGAATGGCTGCTCTACGACCAGGAGTCGCCCACGAGCCACGGCGGCCGCGGGCTCGGCCAGGCGCGGATCTACACGCAGGACGGCCGGCTGGCCATCTCGGTGATCCAGGAAGGTCTGGTCCGGGTCCCGCGCCAACACGGTTGATACGCCTCTCCGAGGCGGCGGACACCGTGCCGAACTGCTCGCCGAGCCCGCCGGGCACTTGTTCCGGCCGGAGCGCGCCCCGCACGTGACCGCGCCGCTCTTCGAGCCGCTCGCACGCCTCGCCGGCCGCCGTCACGTCGTCGTGGACGTCGTACGGGGGCTCGCCCGTGTGGAGCGCGCCCCCGGATCGATCGACGGTGTTGGACCGGCCAGTGGGATTCAGTCCCGGCGGATGAGTTCCGGGTCGATGCGGCGGCCGACCAGGGGAAGCGTCCCGATCGTGGCGACGGCCACCACCCCCAGTGCGGCACACGCCAGGACCGGGATGCCGGAGAAGTCCCAGAAGATCGCGCCGCCGCCGCCGATGAGGTAGCTGGACTCGGCCAGCTTGCCGGTCACCAGGGCCAGGGCGAGGCCGATGGCCAGTGGCAGCACGACTTGGGTGCTCTGGACCGCGCGCAGGGTTCTCGCCCGAGCGCCGATCAGGGTGATCGCGGTGACTTGAGGGCGGCGCTCTACTGCTCGGTCGGTGACGGAGACCAGGAATGCCGCCACGCCGATGACCATGCCCATGATCATGCCGAGGACCAGCAGGGTCTCGATCACCGCGATCTGCTGGAGCGAGTCGACATTGACGCCGATCGGGTCGACGGAGGCCGTCGGCGCGACGCCTCCGATGCCGTCGAGGACCTTCCGGACGACATGGCGGTCGGAGCTGCTGGTGAGGATGTACTGGGCCGAGTCGGGGCGGACCGAGGCGGGCAGGGCGGACGGCGGGATGAGGACCTCCGCGGTACCGGCTGCGGACGGCTCGTACGCGCTGTACGTGACCTTTGCGGACGGAAGCGTGATGTTCAACGTCCTGCGGTGGCCGTCCTGCCGGAAGCGGTAGGGGAAGGAGGCCCCGACGTGAACGCCCGGGTCGGAGCTGGAATTGGGGTTGACGAGCCGCAGCACCTTGCCGTCCACGCACCCTTCGGAGTGCCGTACGAACTCGGCGAGCTGGGTGCAGGTGGCGACCAGAGCGGTGACCTGGGTCTGGAAGTCGGGGCCGTCGTGGTTCGGATCGACCCAGGAGTCCATGGTCAGAGCATGCGCACGTACGCCAGGTACATCGGTGAGTTGGCGCTGCTGCCGTCCATTGATCGCCGACAACGATATGGAGTAGTCCTGAGTGGGGCTGCTCGGCTTGCTGACCTCCTCGAACTCGATCAGCACACCCTGGGCGAGCGAAGCGGCGAAGACGAGCAGCACCAGACCGGTGACGACCCGCATGGTGCTGCCCGGTTCCACTTCGTTGCGGCGCATCGCCAGGCTGAGGGTCAGGGACTGGGTGGTTCGGGCCACCTTGCGGGCGAGGAGATACGAGAGCCACGGCAGGGTCAGCACCAGCCCTGTGCCGGTGAACAGCAGCCCGGCCATGAGAAGGACGCCGTACGGGCCCGTGTCGGAGAGGGGATGGCTGGTGAGGCCGGTCGCACAGAATCCTGTGACGATGCCAAGGCCCGTGGCCAGCACCAGGGCTCCCCACACCTTCGGCGGCTTCGCGACGGCTGTACGCCGCACCGCGAGTGGATTGGCGGCCGCGCCCCGGGCACTGGCCCGGCCGACGAACCAGGCCAGTGCCGGGCTGCCGATCAGGCAGACGGCGACCGTGCTCCAGGACAGCGCACCGTCGGCCGGGTACCAGCGCAGGGCGGGCAGACCGGTGCGGGACATCACCTGATTGAGAACCCAGTACTCGCCCAGGCCCAGGACCGCGCCGAGCAGGGCTGCGACCACGGTCTCGGCCGCGTTCACCCGCTGGGTGCCCTTGGTGCTCAGGCCCAGCAGCCGCAGAGACGCGAGACGGCGGTTGCGGGTTGCGGCGGACAGCCGGGCGCAGACGGAGAGGAAGACGGCCAGCGGCAGCAGAACCAGGGTGGCCAGGGCGAAGCGCAGGTTGGTGAGCGTGGAGGGGTCCACGGCGGGGGTGGCGGCGTAGCTGTAGCCGAAAGACTTCAGCGTCCCTGTGTCGCTGTCGTGGGCGACCTTGTCGCGGGTGGTTCCGACGTAGGCATACAGCTCGTCGGGGTCGGTGAGGCCGGACTTGCCGATCAGGCCCTTCTCAAGGCCCGGCAGCAGCCCTTTGAGCGGGGGCTCGGAACGCAGCAGGTCGTGCAGGCGCGGGGAGACGAACACCTCGCCGGGGCCCGGCAGTTCACTCAGGCCGGGCGGAGGAAGCTGGGCGCCTTTGCTGCCCTTGGCGATGAAGACCCTGGTGAACGGCGTGGAGCCATGTGGATCCGTCCGCTTGAGGACGAGCGTCGCATTCGCCTGGAGACGCGACGTGGCCTTCGGTTCCCGAGCGGCGGCCCGTCCGTCGTGCGCGTCGAGGATCGCCGGGATGGTGAGGACGAGGGCGAGGCAGCAGACGCCGAGCGACCCGCCGGCCGCCATCAGGAAGAAACGGACGCGGTTGCCGCGTCCGGCGCCGAACAGCAGGCGCAGACCGAGCAGGAACTCCCTCACGCCGCACCCCGCGGAGTGAGCACGCCGTCGGCCATCGTGTAGTGGGTGTCGGCCTGCGCGGCGACGGCCTGATCGTGCGTGACCAGCACGACGGCGGTGCCCTGGGAACGGGCGAGGTCCAGGAACTCCTTCAGCACGGTGGAGGCATTGCCGCTGTCCAGCGACCCCGTCGGTTCGTCCGCGAAAACGACGGCCGGACGGTGCACCAGGGCGCGGGCCACCGCCACGCGCTGATTCTGACCGCCCGACACCTGCGAGGGACGGCGCTCACGCAACTCACCGAGGCCCAGCCGGTCCAGGACCGTACCGGCCGCCGCCAGCGCGGGCTTCTTGCGCTGCCCGGCGAGGCGCAGCGGCAGGGCGGCGTTCTCCTCGATGGTCAGCTCGGGCAGCAACTCGCCGTACTGGAAGACGAATCCGAAGCGCTCCCGCCGCAGCGCGCTCATCTCCTCGTCGTCGAGGTCGCCGAGATTCCGGCCCTCGAAGCGCACCTGCCCGCGGGTGGCAGGGAGTACGCCGGCCAGGCAGTAGAGCAGCGATGACTTGCCCGAGCCGCTCTGGCCGGTGACCGCGGCGACTTCTCCGCGGGCGAGGGAGAGGTGGGCGTCGCGGACGGCCGGTTGGTTGCCGTAGGAGAGGTCGACTCCCGTGGCGGAGAGGATTTCTGACGTAGTGATGACTTCCCCCAAGAAGCGGGTGGGCCCAGGTTCGCACCTGGGCCCGGGATCTCGCCGGTGCGGCGTCTGCTACCGCTTGTACTCCTTGGTCACGGAGCAGTTGTCAGGGTGGAACGAACCCCTGTCCCGGCAGACACGTATGTGCGCGTCCTCGACATACTGCTCGTCACCGGTCCAGTTGATGTAGTCGAGAGGAACCGACGCCTTCTGCTTGCCGTTGTAACGGTTCCAGTCGTAGCCCTCGATCTTCACCTGCATGTAGACGTTGTGCCCGTCTCCGTGGTCGGTGTCATTGAGGTTGCCGTACCACTCGAAGCCACCGTGGTTCTTGCTCGCGGGCCAGAACGTGTAATGCCCCGAGTTGAACTCCGCCCCACCGGTGCTGAGCGTCGGAATGGTGTGCCAAGAGGCGGCAAAAGCGGTTCCTGCCCCCGTGGCGAAGAGGGCCGCCGCAAAGGCGCCCACTGCCAGCTTCCGCATTTTTTCTCCCGTTTTGTGTTCGGTTGTGCGCCCCGGCGGGTCAGGCCGAGGTGCGGCCCTGGATCGGTCGTGTCAGGGCCGCGTCGAAAATAACGACTGCGAACACCGAGGGGGATGAAATAGCGGAAGATATGCCCTCTTTGATTCCGGTATGCCGCTCAAGGCTTTGCGGTGATCTTGCCTTCGCTTGGCCGGAACATGATCATTGACCGGGGGTCACTGCAGGCCCGCCTCCGCCAGCAGATACGCCGTCATCGGGTCGTAGTGGCGCGGGCTCGGCACATGGTCGTCGAGGGGGACCGTCACCTGTACGGTGCCCTCGGCCTCGGCGAGGAAGAGTGCCGGGTCGTTGCAGTCGGCGTAGCCGACGGAGTCGACGCCGTGCTGGCCGGCGTAGCCCGCCCAGCCGTGGTCGGCGACTACCAGGTCCGGCAGCGGGCGGCCCTGCTCCTCGAGTGCCGTGAGGATGGCCTTCATCGGCTCGCCGGAGTGCGTGTGCCACAGGGTGGCGCCGTGCTCCAGGACCGCCACGTCCGCGAGCTGCCAGACGTAGCCCTCGTCGGTCTGCAGGCCCTCCGGGATCACGACGATCTCGCAGCCGGCTTTGCGCAGTGCGGCGGCCGTGGCGCGGTGCACGTCGAGCAGGCCGCCCGGGTGGCCGGTCGCGAACAGCACCCGCTGCTGCCCCTCGGCCGCCTTGCGCAGCCGGGCCGCCATCCGCTCCAGGCCGCCCACCGTCAGCTCGGGGTCGATGGTGTCCTGGCCGTACCGGTACTCGGGGTCGTCGTTCACCCCCACCCGCTCCGCCATCACCGCGAGCACGTCCTGCTCGTCGGTCCACCGGTCGCCGAGTTCCAGTCCGAGCCAGTAGTTGCGGACGCCGTTCGAGAGCTGTCGGTAGTGGGAGAGGTTGTTCTCGCGCGGGGTGGCGACGTCGCCCGCGATGCGGGTCTTCACAAGGTGCTCGAGGAGCTCGGCGCGGCTGGGTGTCCCGGGTATCGGCATGAAACCCATTGTGAGGCAGTCGCCTGCGCGATTCCCTGGCGTCCGGCGCGCTGGGACGCGCGTCACCTTGTGACCGGCGGATGCCCTGGCCTTCACGCCGGGGAGGAATCCGGCTTCCCGCGTGGGGGGCAGGGGTAGCTGGATCGCCGCCGGGCGATCCGGCGTCTGTCACGGGAGCGCCGCACGCGACCTCGAGCAGGTGCACGATCTCACTGATTTGTGGGCGCGGAGCACCCGCATGGCTGCTTGACGGACCCGGGGAAATACGAACGTGTGTACCGGTAGTCGCTGGTTGGAGTGGTGGACGCGCTATCGGGGTACGGGCGTGCGGTTGTCGTACGTACGGTCTTATCGCAAGGCGTCGGCGGGCTGCGGACGTTCGGTTCGAGGGACGTAGAGGGGGTGAGGGTGTGGCGGTAGTGGGGGCGGTCACGGAGGAAGCCGGGCATGCGCGGTGGACGTTCCGCCTGCGCGTGTCGTCCACCGCGCTCGCCCGGCTGCTGGACGAGTGGGACCGGTGCCGGTGGGTGTGGAACGAGTCCGTGGCCAAGTCTCAGCAGGTCCACGCCCGGAACAAGACCCGGCCCGAAGGCGCTGGCAAGGAGACGTGCGGTCCGGCGCAGCTCGACAAGATGCTGACCGGGGCCCGCGCCGGGACGCCGTGGCTGCGTGAGGGCAGCTCAGTGCCGCAGCAGCAGGTCATTCGCGACTTCGGGAAGTCCAGGGCGAAGGCGCAGAAGGACATCCGCGAGTGCCTTCCTCAGCGGCAGCGGGCCGGGATGCCGGGGTGGAAGAAGAAGCGCGAGGCCCTGCCGAGCCTGAACTACACCAAGCGTGGCTTCCGTCTGAAGGACGGCCGTCTGCACCTGGCCGGGGGCATCGTCCTGACGCCGGTGTGGTCGCGGGAGTTGCCCGCCGAGGCCTCCTCGGTGCGTGTCTACCAGGACACGCTGGGGCACTGGTACTGCTCGTTCGTGGTCCCCGCCGAGGTGCAGTCGCTGCCGGAGACCGGCCAGGTGATCGGCATCGACTGGGGCGTGAAACAGACCGCGACCACCACCTCCGACGTCCACGACCTCCCGCACGTCCAGCACGGCAAGAAGGCCCAGGCCAAGCTGGAGCGTTACGACCGGATGATGGCCCGCCGCCAGCCGAAGAAGGGGCAGGCCGGATCGAAGGGCTACCGGGAGGCGAAGAAGTGGCGAGCGAAGACCTACGCGAAGATCGCCCGGCAGCGGCAGGACACCAGCCGCAAATGGGCCAAGCGCGTGGTGACCGACCACGACGCGATGGCGGTGGAGGACTTCCGGCCCAGGTTCCTCGCCAAGTCGAAGCTGGCCCGCAAGGCCGCTGACGCGGCGATTGGCGCCACCAAACAGGCCCTGCTGGAGATGGCCCGCAAGCACGGCCGGATCGTCCACCTGGTGCACCCGGCCCACACCACCATGGACTGCGCGCACTGCGGAGCGAGAGCCAAGCACGCCCTGCCGCTGTCGGAACGAACATATACCTGCACCGCGTGCGGAACCGTGTCCCCCCGGGACAAGAACTCCGCCCGCGTGATGCTCGTCCGGGCTGGTCTCAACCCGGCTGGCGCCGACGGCGTAAGACCCCCGGGAGCGCCGCTCCCGGAGGCAGCCTGAGCCAGGAATCCCCCTCGTTTACGAGGGGGGAGGATTCAAGTACTCAGCGACATGGGGCCCTTGCCTGCCTGACCTGCGTACCTATTGCCTCCGGGGCCATTGCTGCGTTTATTGCCGCCGCAGCGCGAACCACAGCTCCATGCGTACGTCCGGGTCGTCCAGGTCCGTGTCGAGGAGCGTGGCGCAGCGGGCGATGCGCTGGCGGACCGTGTTGCGGTGCACGGACAGCGCGACGGCCGTACGGTCCCAACTGCCGTGCAGGGACAGCCAGGCGCGCAGGGTCTCGGCGAGCGCGGGGGTGCCCGCGATCGGGGCGAGGAGCGTCCGGGCGTGTGCCGCGGCCTCCTCGGGCGGCACCAGGTCGGCGAGGCCCGCCCGGTCGCCGTGCCGGACCAGGGCCGCGCGGGTGGCGCGGGCGCGGGCCAGCGCGCGGGCGGCCTGGGTGTCGGCGGCAGGCCACCCGGACGGGGCCGAGGCGGCGCTGACGCCCAGCGTCCAGCCCGGCTGCGCGGCCGGCTCGCGGTCGGCGGGCACCAGGACCCGTACGAGATCGTCGGCCAGGTCGACCAGCGGCGACCCCAGGGCGGCGCCCAGGGCCGAGGCGGCCACCGGGTCGGGTGCCTGGGCGTCCGGCCGGGCGTGCACCACGAGCCAGGGGCCGGGCCCGAGGAGGGCGGCCACCTCGGCGGGCGGTGCGCCCAGCAGCAGCCGTACCAGCGCGGACGACCGCGCCGCCCCCGTGCCGCTCTGGTGCTCGCCGGTGAGGAGGGAGAGCAGGACCGTGGCCACGGAGGCGATGGTGTGATCGCCGGGTTCCCGTTGCGGCGCGGCGACCCCGAGCACGAAACCCTGCCCGGCACCGAGGGCGTAGGCGGCGAGGTGGGTGCCGGCGGCCGTGTCGGTGGCGGAGGTGGGCGTCCCCGGACCGGAGGGGCGTACGACCTCCGCGAGCCGGGCCAGCGCCTCCCGGACGCCGGTCTCCACCGGACGCCCCACGGAGGCGATCTCCGTTCCCTCCGGCCCGTACAGCACCGCCCGGCCGCTCACCCGCTGGGCCAGCTGCCGCAGCACCGACGGCACCGGGTCCGGGCGGGAGGCCGCCGCCGCGAGGCTCTGCTGGGCCTCCGTCACCCGGCGCAGTTCGGCGAGGCGGGCCTGGGCCATCAGCTGCCAGACCGCACGGGCGATGCCGGAGAACGTGGTCTGCTCAGGGACCTCGACGAGCGGCAGCCCGTGCGCGTCGCACGCCGCCACCAGGGCGCGCGGCACCGTGTCGTGCACGGGAGCCAGGCCGAAGCCGAGGGCCGCGCCGCCCGCCGCCACGATCCTCGCCACGTAGTCGTCGAAGTACGTGCCGGAACCGGCGGCCTCCGGGACATGGACCCCGGCGGTCAGCAGCAGCTCCCCGCCCAGCAGATACGGGTACGGGTCGGCCATCTCCGAGGTGTGCGCCCAGTGGATGACGATGCCGGGGTCGGCCGGCCCGGCGATCTGCCGCAGCGCCAGGTCCTCGCGGGCCAGGAGTGCCGAAAGAGGCACGGGTGGCGTGGGTGGCGTGGCGGGAACCGCGGAGTCCGGCATGGTGTGCGCTCCCTCCACCCCGTACGGCTCGAATGGATGAAACGTACACTTCGCAGTCGCTTTTCAGCCACCTAGTGTCAGTGCTCATCACCCGCCGGCGAGACCGAGCGAAGGAGGGCCCCGTGGCCATCGACTACACAGTGATCGTCGTCTATCTGGCCGGAATGCTGGCCATGGGCTGGTGGGGCATGCGCCGCGCCAGGTCGAAGAGCGAGTTCCTGGTCGCGGGGCGCCGCCTCGGGCCCGCCATGTACTCCGGCACCATGGCCGCGATCGTCCTCGGCGGCGCGTCCACCATCGGCGGCGTGGGCCTCGGCTACCAGTACGGCCTCTCCGGCGCCTGGATGGTCTTCACCATCGGCCTCGGGCTGCTCGCCCTGTCCGTCTTCTTCTCCGCCCGCATCGCCCGCCTGAAGGTCTACACCGTCTCCGAGATGCTGGATCTCAGGTACGGCGGCCGCGCGGGCGTCATCTCAGGTGTGGTCATGTGGGCGTACACGCTCATGCTCGCGGTGACGTCCACCATCGCGTACGCCACGATCTTCGACGTGCTCTTCGACATGAACCGCACGGTCGCGATCATCCTCGGCGGCTCGATCGTGGTCGCGTACTCGACGCTCGGCGGCATGTGGTCGATCACGCTCACCGACATGGTGCAGTTCGTGGTGAAGACCATCGGCGTGCTGCTGCTCCTGCTGCCGATCGCGGTCGTCAAGGCGGGCGGTTTCTCCGAGATGAAGGCCAAGCTGCCCACCGCGTACTTCGACCCGCTGGGCATCGGAGGCGAGACGATCTTCACCTATGTCCTGATCTACACGTTCGGCATGCTCATCGGGCAGGACATCTGGCAGCGCGTCTTCACCGCCCGCAGCGACACGACCGCGAAGTGGGGCGGCACGGTCGCGGGCACCTACTGTCTGGCGTACGCCCTCGCCGGCGCCGTCATCGGTACGGCCGCCAAGGTGCTGTACCCGAAGCTGGGCAGCCCGGACGACGCCTTCGCGACCATCGTCAAGGACGAACTCCCCGTCGGTGTGCGGGGATTGGTGCTGGCCGCCGCGCTCGCCGCCGTGATGTCGACCTCGTCCGGCGCGCTGATCGCCTGCGCGACCGTGGCCAACAACGACATCTGGTCGCGGCTGCGGGGAGCCGTACGCAGGTCCGACGGCGAGCACGACGAGGTCAAGGGCAACCGCGCCTTCATCCTGATCATGGGCCTCGCGGTGATCGGTACGGCGATCGCGCTCAACAACGTCGTCGAGGCGCTGACGGTGGCGTACAACCTGCTGGTCGGCGGGCTTCTCGTGCCCATCCTGGGCGGCCTGCTGTGGAAGCGCGGCACCGTGCAGGGCGCCCTCGCCTCCGTGGTCGTCGGTGGCCTCGCGGTCATCGGCCTGATGGCCGGCTACGGCATCCTCGCCAACGAGCCCGTCTACTACGGCCTTCTGTCGTCCCTCGTCGCATATGTGGCGGTCTCCCTGGGGACGAAGCCCACGGACGAGCTTGTCCTCGCCACCTGGCGCGAGCGTCTCGCGGGACGGTCCTCCGAACTCGCGTCCGAACCGGTCCCGGCTGCCCAGTAGAGTCGTACGAGAATCATTACTTATCACTCCATACGCGATGAAGCGTAGGAAAGAAGGCATCAGGTCATGAGCAGCAACGAGACGCCCCGCGGACCCGTCGACTCCTCCCGCATCCCGCGGTACGCCGGACCCGCGACCTTCGCCCGGCTGCCCCGCCTCGACGAGGTCGGCCGCGCCGATGTCGCCGTGGTGGGCGTGCCGTTCGACTCGGGCGTCTCGTACCGGCCGGGCGCCCGCTTCGGCGGCAACGCGATCCGTGAGGCGTCCCGGCTGCTGCGGCCGTACAACCCGGCGCAGGACGCGTCCCCGTTCGCGCTGGCGCAGGTGGCGGACGGCGGGGACATCGCGGTGAACCCGTTCAACATCAACGAGGCCGTGGAGACCGTCGAGGCCGCGGCGGACGAGCTGCTGGGGACGGGCGCCCGTCTGATGACCCTCGGCGGCGACCACACCATCGCGCTGCCCCTCCTGCGCTCGGTGGCGAAGAAGCACGGCCCGGTCGCCCTGCTCCACTTCGACGCCCACCTCGACACCTGGGACACGTACTTCGGCGCCGAGTACACGCACGGGACCCCGTTCCGGCGGGCCGTGGAGGAGGGCATCCTCGACACGTCCGCGCTCTCCCACGTGGGCACGCGCGGCCCGCTCTACGGCAAGCAGGACCTCACCGACGACGAGAAGATGGGCTTCGGCATCGTCACCTCGGCGGACATCTACCGCCGGGGCGCCGACGAGGTCGCCGACCAGCTGCGGCAGCGCATCGGTGACCGCCCGCTGTACATCTCGATCGACATCGACTGCCTCGACCCGGCCCACGCACCCGGCACGGGCACCCCGGAGGCGGGCGGCATGACCTCCCGCGAGCTGCTGGAGATCCTGCGCGGCCTCGCCTCCTGCAACCTGGTCTCGGCGGACGTCGTCGAGGTGGCCCCCGCGTACGATCACGCGGAGATCACGTCGGTGGCCGCGTCCCACACGGCGTACGAACTGACCACGATCATGTCCCGCCAGATTGCCGAGGCCCGCGCGAAGTGACCCACGACCACGACCTGGAGCTCCGCCCGACCGAGGCGCAGATCTCCGCCGCTCTGAACCCTCCTCCCGGCCGCAACGGCGGAGACCTGGTCGTGGAGACGCTCGCCGGACTCGGCGCTACGACGGTCTTCGGCCTGCCCGGCCAGCACGCGCTGGGCATGTTCGACGCGCTGCGCCGGTCGGCGCTGCGGTACGTGGGCCTGCGGGTGGAGAACAACGCGGGGTTCGCGGCGGACGCGTACGGCCGGATCACGGGCGAGGCGGCACCGCTGCTCCTGTCGACCGGCCCCGGAGCCCTGACCTCCCTGGCCGCGTTGCAGGAGGCGGCCGCGGCCTCGGCGCCCGTGCTGGCGATCAGCAGCCAGATCCCGACGGCGGGGCTGGGCGGCGGCAGGCACGGCTATCTGCACGAACTCCCGGACCAGGCGGCCTCGTTCCGGGGCGTGGTGAAGTCGGTCCATACGGTCCGCACCCAGTCCCAGATCCCGTCCGCGATCGCGGCGGCCTGGAAGTCGGCCCTGACCGCCCCGCACGGACCGGTGTGGGTGGAGATCCCGCAGGACGTACTGCTGGCGCAGACCTCGCTGCCGGTGGTGACGGGGGTGGACGCGACACCGGAGGACGTGGTGCCGCGCCCCGAGCTGACGGCCGTGGCCGCCGACCTGCTGTCGCGCGCCGAACGCCCGGCGATCATCGCGGGCGGGGGAGTGGTACGGGCGGACGCCTCGGGCAAGCTGCGGCAGCTGGCGGAGGTGTTGCAGGCGCCGGTGGTGACGACACCGGGCGGCAAGGGGGCCTTCCCCTGGAAGCATCCGCTGTCCCTCCAGTCCTGGATTGAGGACCGGCACACGACGGACTTCCTGGAGGACGCGGACGTCCTGCTGGTGGTCGGCTCGGGCCTGGGCGAACTCTCCTCCAACTACCACACGTTCAAGCCCCGCGGCCGGGTCATCCAGATCGAGGCGGACCTCGGCAAACTGGAGTCCAACCACCCTGCGCTGGGCATCCACGCGGATGCGCGCCTGGCGTTGCAGGCGCTGCTGGAGACGGTGTCGGAGCGCACCGACCCCACGGCGCCGGAGCGGGTCGGTACGGTCCTGTCGAAGGTCACCGATCGCATCGCCGCCCAGGAACTCACCCTGGAACAGGACGTGCTGGCCTCCGTCCGCCGGGCGCTGCCCGCCGACTCCCCGTCCTTCTGGGACATGACCATCCTCGCCTACTGGGCCTGGTCGGCCTTCGACGCCAAGGGCCCCAACCTCCTGCACTCCGCCCAGGGTGCCGGCGGCCTCGGCTACGGCTTCCCGGCGGCCCTGGGCGCGGCGGCGGCCGACCCGACCCGACCGGTCCTGGCGGTCTCGGGCGACGGCGGCGCCCTGTACTCGATCGCGGAACTGGCGACGGCCCGCCAGTACGACCTCAACGTCACCTGGCTGATCGTCGACGACGGCGGCTACGGCATCCTGCGCGAGTACATGACGGACACGTTCGGCCAGGCGACGGCGACGGAGCTGTCGCGGCCGGACTATGTCGCGCTGGCGGAGTCCTTCGGGGTGCCGGGGATGCGTACGACGCCGGAGACCCTCGAGACGGACCTGGCGAAGGCGCTGGCGTCAGCCGGGCCGTCCGTGGTGGTTCTGCCGGCGGTGCTGCGGATGTTCGCGGCGACGCATCTGGGCTGAGAGCAGGCTGAGTGACGTGAGTGAATGGAGACATGCTCTTCGACTTCACACACGGCCACGACGGTGAACGGCTTGGTCCGCTGGTGCGGGAGTTCGTGGAAGAGCGCCTGGAGGCGTACGTAGACGGACTGCTGCGGCGATACGGCGTCTCGGTCCCGTAGTGATCCGGCAGTGCTGGACGGACGGGGCGGAGCGGTCCCGGTCCCGGATCAGGCTCGCCGCCACCGGGGCCGCTCGGGCCTGACTACCAGATCGCGTCCACCCACTCCGGGTGGTCGATGAACGGGTTGCGGTTGTGCTGGTAGGTGTCGTAGATGACCTGGTTGCGCTTTTCCTCGAAGGCGCTCGGCGGGTCCTCGTCGTTCCACTGCTTGAGGACCGAGAGCTTGCCGATGTACGGGTTGCTGCCGTTGTTGACCTTCTCGTTGGGCTCCAGGTCGGCGAAGCCGTCGCCGCCGTCGTAGCGCACGGCCATGTAGAGGATCATGCGGGCGACATCGCCCTTGTCCGCGTCGCGCGGCTCGAAGGAGTCGGAGTCGACCTTGCTGCCGCCGCCGCCCGTGACCGCGCTGCCGCCCTCGTCGAAGTCCAGGTTGCCGCGGGTGCTGTTGACCTGGACGTCCGCGGGGCGCAGGTGGTGCAGGTCGGTGCCGGGCCCGGTCACCTCGCCGAAGTCGCCGTGGGACTTGGCCCATACGTGCTCGCGGTTCCAGTCGCCGACGTCACCGCCGCTCAGGGACTTGGCGCGGGAGACGCCGCTGTACAGCAGGATCACGTTGTTGCTGTTGTTGGGGTCCTGGTCGGTGACCTTCAGCGCGTTCCAGACCGCGGAGTACGAGATCTTCGTCTGGCTGCTGATGATCGTGTGCAGGGACGACTTGAGGCTCGCGCCCGACTTTCCGATCGCGTTCTTGTAGTACGTCGAGTCGTAGTCGGCCGTCGTGGCGCCGGCCGGAGTCGCCGTCAGGGCCGGGGCGGTGAGGCCGACCAGGACGGCCGCGGTGGCCCAGGCCACCGACTTCCAGCGGCGGGTGCGTGTCGCCGTCATGTGGGGGTTCCCATCTACGCGGGTTGAATGGAGGCGGCAAGAAGGAGGGTGACATGGACATGAGGTCAAGCAGGTAAACGGGACGTAAAAAGGGGCCCCGGCCAATGTGGCCGGGGCCCCTCGGTGTCGGAGTCCGTCAGCTGACGTCCGACGGGTCCAGGCGATAGAGCGACGACGAGTTCGAACCGGACGAGGACGACGAGGAGTTCGTGTTCGGGGTCGCGTTCGAGGTCGAACTCTTGCTGTAGGCGCTCTCCTTGACCGCCGTGCCGTGCTGCTGCACCCAGTTCGACACCTCGGTGCTGAGGTTGCTGCCGCCACCGGGGCCGCCGCCCATGCCTGCGCTGCCGATCTGGATGTAGTGCAGCTCGCCCTTCTTCACCAGCTCCTTGAGCCTGGCGACCGTCATCGCGTTGTCGGAGCCGGTGAAGCCCCACATGGAGATGACCGGTTCCCTGGCGCTGAGCTCGATCTGGGCGGCGCTCTGCGAGTTGGACACCGCGAGCAGCCACGTGGCGCCGTCCTGGTGCTCCTTCAGGTACGAGATGAGCTCGCTGTCCGCGCCGCCCATACCACCGGGGCCGCCGCCCATGCCGCCGCGGGCGAAGCCGCCCTGTCCGGACGTACCGCCCGTCTCGCCGTTGCCGCCGGGCGTTCGGCCGCCGCCCTGCGGGGCGCCGCCCGGCAGTTCGCCGTTCCCGCCGCCCGGCATCATCCCACCGCCGCCGGGCAGTTCGCCGTTCTGGCCCTGCTGTCCGCCGCCGGGGAAGCCGCCTGTGCCCTCGGTCCGGCCGCCTGCCTCGGTGCCGCCGCCCGGGAAGCCGCCGCGGTTGCCGCTGGGTCCGCCGCCGAAGCCGCCTCCCGTCGACGGGCCGGCCGTCGGGTTGGTGCCGCCCATCATGCCGCCGGAGGAGCCGAAGGCCGGCGAGGCCGCGTACGCCGTCGGGCCCGCGAGGGCCGCGACGACCGCCGCCGCCAGGGACGCGGTGAGCAACCGCGCGCGGGAGCCGATGGGGGTTCCGCCGCTCGGGCGGGGCCGAGAGCGGGGGAGGGACACCAGCATGCCGACGATGCCGGCCACGGTCAGGACGCCGATCGTGGGCCACAGCCAGGTGTTCCAGCCCGAGGCGCGACGGAGCAGGACGATCGCCCAGACACCGGTGACGCCGAAGGCGACTGGAAGCACCCACACCCAACGCCGGTCGCGGCGGAAGGCGTCCAGCAGCATCGCGCCACCGCCGCCGCACAGCGCCGCGATGCCCGGGGCGAGCGCGGTCGTGTAGTACGGGTGCATGGTGCCCTGGGCGGTCGCGAAGATCACGTAGTGCAGCAGAGTCCAGCCGCCCCACAGGACGAGTGCCATCCGGCGCAGGTCGGTGCGCGGGGCGCGCCCGCACAGGACCAGTCCCCCGATCAGGGCGATCGCGGAGAAGGGCAGCAGCCAGGAGATCTGGCCGCCGAGGATGTCGTTGAACATCCGGCCCAGGCCCGCGGAACCGGAGAAGCCGCCGCCACCGCCACCGCGGCCTGCGCCGTTGCCCTCACCGCCGAAGACGCGGCCGAGACCGTCGTAGCCCATGATCAGGTCCCAGGCGGAGCCGTCCGTGGAGCCGCCGATGTAGGGCCGGTCGGCTGCCGGGACCAGCGAGACGGCGAGGGCCCACCAGAAGCTGGAGACGGCCAGCACCACCGCGGCGAGGAGCAGGTTGACCATGCGCTTCACCCAAGGGGCCTTCGACGCGTGGAGGTAGAGCGCGAAGACGGCCGGGAGGGCGATCCAGCCCGCGAGCAGCTTGGTGTTGAAGGCGAGGCCGAAGCAGGCGGCCGAGCCGAGCAGCGGCAGCAGCTTCTCGTCACGGGTGGCGCGGAACGCCAGCGCCGCGCCCGCCACCATGAGGAAGACGAGCAGGGTGTCCGGGTTGTTGTCGCGGTTGATGGCGACGGTGATCGGGGTGAGCGCCAGCACCAGCGCCGCGACGGCTGCCGCGCCGTGCCCCCACACCCGCTTCACATGGGCGTGCAGGATCCAGATGGTGGCGAGGGCCACCGCGATCATCGGCGCCATCATCTGCCAGGTGCCGAAGCCGAGGACGCGACAGGACAGACCCATGACCATGAGCGCGAACGGCGGTTTGTCGACGGTCAGGAAGTTGCCCGGGTCCAGCGATCCGAAGAACCACGCCTTCCAGCTCTGCGTGCCCGCCCAGACGGCACCGCTGTAGAAGGTGTTCATGCTGGAGCCGGAGAGGTTCCAGGCATACAGGACCGCCGCCAGGACCAGGATCGCGATGAGCGCCGGCAGCGACCAGCGGGGCGCCCTGTCCGGGGGCACCGCGGGCGGGGCCGGCGGCGGCCAGTCGGCGGACACGGTCTCGGGGGTGTGGGGGAGTGGATCGGTGGCAGATGTCACGAGCGCATCGTCCGCAGGCGGAGTGAGTGCGCGCTGTGGCGAACCTGGCACCTGCCTGTGAATCGGCCCAGGCCGCGGTAACGCCTTGTGCTTCCTTTGCCCAACGGGCCCGCTGATGCGTACAACCATTCAGTCGAACTCGTGCGTCAACAGGGGCATGACTCACCGGACTTCCACCAGACGCGCCAGAGCGCTCGCCACCGGAGCCCTCGGGCTCGGTGTACTCATACCCGCGGTGGCCGCCGCCTCGCCCGCCGCGGCCGCCACCACACCGACCGTCAGCTGCACGTCCTCCAAGGCGGCCCTGGCCACCAAGCTCCAGAAGGACATCACCGCCGCCCTCGCGAACCGCACGGGCACCGTCGCGGTCGGGCTCTACGACCGCTCCACGAACACGACTTGCTCGCTGCGGGCCACCTCTTCCTACGACTCCGCCAGCGTCGTGAAGGTCACCGTCCTCGCCACGCTGCTGTGGGACGCGAAGAAGCACAACCGCTATCTGACCGACACCGAGGCCTCGCTGGCCAAGGCCATGATCACCAAGTCGGACAACACCGCGACCAGCAAGCTCTGGAAGCAGCTGGGCCTGACGAAGATCAAGGGCTTCCTGAGCGCCGCCGGCATGACGAAGACCGTCCCCGGCGCGAACGGCTACTGGGGCCTGACCCAGATCAACGTCACCGACGAGCAGAAGCTGCTCAAGCTGATCACCGCGCAGAACACGGTCCTGAGCGACAACGCCCGTGCCTACATCCTGAAGTTGATGAGCCAGGTCATCTCCTCGCAGCGCTGGGGCACACCGTACGGAGCGCCCTCCGGCGTCTCGGTCCACGTCAAGAACGGCTGGCTGCAGCGCTCCACGCACGGCTGGCGCGTACACAGCGTGGGCACCTTCGACGGCGGCGGCCACGACTACATGATCACGGTGCTGACGTGGGGCAACAGCACCATGAACTACGGCATCAACACCATCCAGGGCGTCGCCAAGGTCATTCACCGCGATCTCGCCGCGAGTTGACCCCTCCCGGTCTCCCGCCCGTCACCCACCCGCCCTACGGTGACGCCCATGCGCCTGAGAACCGTACTCGCGACCGCCACCGCGGCCCTGGCGGCGGCCACCAGTCTGACCGCCGCCGGGCCCGCCACCGCCGACGCCCGGCAGGGCCACGCCTGTTCGCCCTCCGTCTCCATCGACCGCTTCTCCGACGCGCTCGACAAGACGACGTACCAGGACACCTTCGTCGGCAACTTCTCCGCGCTCGCCGTGGACCGCGACGGATCGCTGGCCGCCCTGGAGGACCGCTCCTCGCTGTTCAGCCTGGACCGGAAGACCCTCGCGCCGCGGTCCGTCGTCCCGCTCGCCGACGAGAAGGGCGCCGCGCTCGACAGCGAGGGCCTGGTCATCGACGGTGACGGCACCCGCCTGATCACCTCGGAGACCGAGCCGTCGATCCGCCGCTACAGCACGGACGGCAGGATCCTCGACCGCCTCCCGGTCCCGTCCTCGCTCCTCGTCGCCCCCGCCGGACGCGCCACGGCCAACCAGACCTTCGAGGGCCTGACCCTCCTCCCCGGCGGCCACACCCTGCTGGCGTCGATGGAGAACGCGATCTCCGGCGACGCCACGGACATCGTCCGCTTCCAGACCTGGGAGCGGACGAAGGGCGGGCACTTCCGGCTCGGTGCCCAGTACGCGTACCCGGTCGACTCCGGGCTCGGCGTTCCCGAGGTCCAGGCCACGCCCGACGGCCGTCTGCTCGTCCTGGAGCGCGGCTTCACCTCCGGCGTCGGCAACACGGTCCGCCTCTATCTGGCCGACCCGCGGCACGCGACGGACACCAGCGGCATCGAGAACCTGACGGGGCAGTCCGGCGTCCGCCCGATCAGGAAGACCCTCCTCACGGACATGGTGACCTGCCCGTCACTGGGAGCGACGGCCAAACAGCCCCAGCCCAACCCCCTCCTCGACAACATCGAGGGAATGGCGATCACGGGGTACTCGAAGGGCCGCCTGAAGGTGCTGCTGGTCAGCGACGACAATCAGAACGCCGTACAGACGACGCGCTTCTACCACCTGCGGGTACGGGTCTGAGCCCCGCCCCTGTTTTGTTGCGGGGGGATGAAATCCGCCCCGGCGCGTGTTGGTGCCTTCCGGTAGATCAGGACTTCTGAGCGACGGAGGGCACCCGCGTGGAACCGCAACGGGGATGGGCACGACGGCTGGCGGGATACGCCTGGCGCTACCCGAAGGACGTCCTCCTCGCCCTCGGCTCCTCCCTCGGCGGCATGGCCGTCATGGCGCTGGTCCCGCTGGTCACCAAGGTGATCATCGACGATGTCATCGGTGACCACAGCCGCCGTATGGCCCCCTGGGCGGGTGCCCTGCTCGGCGCCGCGGTCCTCGTCTACGTCCTCACCTACATACGCCGCTACTACGGCGGACGCCTCGCCCTCGACGTCCAGCACGACCTGCGGACCGAGATGTTCGAGACGATCACCCGGCTCGACGGGCGGCGCCAGGACGAGCTGTCCACCGGGCAGGTCGTCGGCCGTGCCACCAGCGACCTCCAGCTGATCCAGGGTCTGCTGTTCATGCTCCCGATGACCATCGGGAACCTCCTGCTCTTCCTGATCTCCCTCGTGATCATGGCCTGGCTGTCGCTGCCGCTGACCCTGGTCGCCCTCGCCGTGGCCCCCGCCCTGTGGTGGATCGCCAAGCGCAGCCGCTCCAAGCTGCACCCCGCCACCTGGTACGCGCAGGCCCAGGCCGCCGCCGTCGCCGGTGTGGTCGACGGCGCCGTCAGCGGCGTACGCGTGGTGAAGGGCTTCGGGCAGGAGGACCAGGAGACCGGAAAGCTCCGGGAGGTCAGCCGCCGGCTGTTCGCGGGGCGGCTGCGCACCATCCGGCTGAACAGCACGTACACCCCGGCGCTCCAGGCCGTTCCCGCCCTCGGCCAGGTCGCCATGCTGGCGCTCGGCGGCTGGCTGGCCGTGCGCGGGCACATCACCCTCGGCACCTTCGTCGCCTTCTCCACCTACCTCGCCCAGTTGGTCGGCCCGGTCCGCATGCTCGCCATGGTCCTCACGGTCGGGCAGCAGGCGCGGGCGGGCACCGAGCGCGTCCTGGAGCTGATCGACACCGAGCCGTCCCTGACGGACGGGACGAAGGAACTCCCCGCCGACGCGCCCGCGACCGTCGAGTTCGACGACGTGTCCTTCGGGTACGACCATGAGCGCCCGGTCCTCGACGGGCTCAGCTTCGAGATCCGCCCCGGCGAGACCCTCGCCGTCGTCGGCTCCTCCGGATCCGGCAAGTCCACGGTCTCCCTTCTCCTCCCGCGCTTCTACGACGTCACGCACGGCGCCGTCCTCATCGGCGGCCACGACGTCCGCGAGCTCACCCTCGACTCGCTGCGGGCCGCGATCGGGCTGGTCCCCGAGGACTCCTTCCTCTTCTCGGACACCGTGCGCAGCAACATCGCCTACGGCCGCCCCGACGCCACCGACGAGCAGATCGAGGCCGCCGCGCGTGCCGCCCAGGCGGACCGTTTCATCCGCGAGCTCCCCGACGGCTACGACACCAAGGTCGGCGAGCACGGCCTGACCCTCTCCGGCGGGCAGCGCCAGCGTGTCGCCCTCGCCCGCGCGATCCTCACCGACCCGCGCCTGCTCGTCCTCGACGACGCCACCTCCGCCGTGGACGCCCGCGTGGAGCACGAGATCCACGAGGCGCTGAAGCAGGTCATGCAGGGCCGCACCACCCTGCTCATCGCGCACCGCCGCTCCACGCTCAACCTCGCCGACCGCATAGCCGTCCTCGACGCCGGCCGCCTCGCCGACATCGGCACCCACGAGGAGCTGCAGGAACGGTCCGCCCTCTACCGCCGTCTGCTCACCGACCCTGACGAGCTCGGCGGCGTATCGCCCGGCCACACCCAGCCCTCGCTCCCCGCCGAGGACACCTCGGTACGGGACGAGCTGGACGCCGAGTTCGACGCCGAGCGCGGGCTGACGCCCCGGCTGTGGACCGGTGACCGCGAGCGCAAGGACACCGCGCTGGCCGGGATGCCCGCCACCCCCGGACTCCTCGCCGAGGTCGAAGCGCTGCCCCCGGCGGACGACACCCCGGACATCGACGAGGCGCGGGCGGTGCGGCCGGAGGAGTCGTACGGCCTGAAGCGGCTGCTGCGCGGCTTCGGGCTGCCGCTGCTGGTCAGCCTGGGGCTCGTCGCCGTGGACGCGGGCATGAGCCTGCTGCTGCCGATCATGATCCGGCACGGCATCGACCAGGGCGTCTCCAAGCTGGCCCTCGGCGCGGTCTGGTCGGCCTCGCTGCTGGCGCTGCTCGCCGTGGTGGTGCAGTGGGCCGCGCAGCGCGGTGAGACCCGGATGACCGGGCGCACCGGGGAGCGGGTCCTGTACTCGCTCCGGCTGAAGATCTTCGCCCAGCTCCAGCGGCTCGGACTCGACTACTACGAGCGGGAGCTGACCGGCCGGATCATGACGCGGATGACGACGGATGTGGACGCGCTGTCCACCTTCCTCCAAACCGGGCTGGTCACGGCCTTCGTCTCCGTAGTCACCTTCTTCGGGATCATGGTCGCCCTGCTGGTGATCGACGTGCAGCTGGCGCTCGTGGTCTTCGCCACGCTGCCGCCGCTGATCGTCGCCACGTTCTTCTTCCGCCGGGCGAGCGTGAAGGCGTACGAGCTGGCCCGTGAGCGGGTGTCGGTGGTGAACGCCGATCTCCAGGAGTCCGTCTCCGGGCTGCGGATCGTGCAGGCCTTCCGGCGCGAGGGCGACGGCGGCCGGCGGTTCGCGGAGCGCAGCGACAGCTACCGCAGGGCCCGGATCCGGGGGCAGTGGCTGATCTCGATCTACTTCCCCTTCGTGCAGTTGCTGTCGTCCGTGGCCGCCGCCGCCGTGCTGATCTCGGGCGCGGGCAGGGTCGACGACGCCACGCTCACGACCGGAGCCCTGGTCGCCTACCTGCTCTACATCGACCTGTTCTTCGCCCCGGTCCAGCAGCTCTCTCAGGTATTCGACGGCTACCAGCAGGCCACCGTCTCCCTCGGCCGCATCCAGGAACTGCTCCAGGAGCCGACCTCCACCAAGTCCGCCGACGAACCCCTCGAGGTGCTCTCCCTGCGCGGCGAGGTCGCCTTCGAGGACGTGCACTTCGCGTACGGCTCCGCCGATGAGGCAGAAGGGGAAGAGGCGCTCGGCGGCATCGAGTTGAGCATCCCGGCCGGGCAGACCGTCGCCTTCGTCGGCGAGACCGGCGCCGGCAAGTCGACCCTCGTCAAGCTGGTGGCACGGTTCTACGACCCCACGGCCGGCCGGGTCACGGTCGACGGCCAGGACCTGCGCACCCTCGACCTCACCTCCTACCGGCACCGTCTCGGCGTCGTCCCGCAGGAGGCGTACCTCTTCCAGGGCACCGTGCGCGACGCCATCGCCTACGGCCGCCCGGACGCCACCGATGCCGAGGTCGAGGCGGCGGCCCGCGCGGTCGGGGCGCACGAGATGATCGCCACGCTCGACGGCGGCTACCTCCACGAGGTCGCCGAACGCGGCCGCAACCTGTCGGCCGGCCAGTGCCAGCTGATCGCCCTGGCCCGCGCGGAACTCGTCGACCCCGACATCCTCCTCCTGGACGAGGCCACGGCGGCCCTCGACCTGGCCACCGAGGCCCAGGTCAACCAGGCCACCGACCGCCTGGCCGGCCGCCGCACCACCCTCGTCGTGGCCCACCGCCTGACCACAGCCGCCCGCGCAGACCGGGTGGTGGTCATGGACCACGGCCGGGTCGTCGAGGACGGCACGCACGAGGAGCTGCTGGCGCGGGAGGGGCGGTATGCCGCGCTGTGGCGGACGTTCATCGGGGAGGCCGAGCCCGAGGAGCCGGTGGGCGCGTCCTACTGATGGTCGTGCAACCATCCGACATACGTCCTGCGTCCGTACACCCGTACGTACATCGCCGGGGTACGGGAGGGATGACAGTGGACAGTGGTGCGATACGGCGGCGGCTCGGGGCGTTCCTTGCCGTGCTGGCCGCTTCCGGGCTGCTTGCGCTCGCGGCGCCGGGGGAGGCGCAGGCCGCCGACTCCTCCTGCGCGGGCCGCAAGATCAGGACGTTCACCTTCTCCACCGGGGCCGTGAAGCTGTACAAGAGCGGCAACTACCTCTGCGCCCTCACCGTCCCCAAGAGCCCCGGTGGCAAGCGCCCCATGATGGTCAGCCTGCAGGCCCGCGGCTTCGAGCCCGTCGTCGACAAGGGACTGTTCACCCAGCACGCCGGCCCGGTCCGCTCGTACGTCGGACACCGCAAGGTGTGGATCAAGGGCTCGGTCGGCAGCGGGTCGTACGACTCCGGTGGCTGGAAGCGCTACTAACTCGCCAATCACAGCAGTAATCCCTCATCTCCCCTGGTGCGCAGCGGAGTTGCTCCGATAGCTTCCGCTCGCACATCTGATTCACAGGGGAGGGTGCATGCGCAAGGCGCTCAGATGGCTGCTCGCGCTCGCCGTGTTCATAGGCACGTTGAGCACGGCGGGTGCGGCCACCGCCGCACAGCCGGAGGCCACCGGGACGACCGACATCAAGGATCAGCTGCTCGCCATACCGGGGATGAGCCTGATCGAGGAGAAGCCGTACACCGGCTACCGCTTCCTCGTCCTCGACTACACCCAGCCGGTCGACCACCGCGACCCGTCCAAGGGCACGTTCCAGCAGCGGATCACCGTGCTGCACAAGGACGTCAGCCGCCCGACGGTCTTCTACACCGGCGGCTACAACGTCTCCACGACCCCCAGCCGCCGCGAGCCGACCCAGATCGTGGACGGCAACCAGGTCTCCATGGAGTACCGCTTCTTCACGCCCTCCCGGCCGGCCCCGGCCGACTGGAGCAAGCTGGACATCTGGCAGGCGGCCAGTGACCAGCACCGCATCTTCAAGGCGCTGAAGTCCATCTACACCAAGAAGTGGATTTCCACGGGCGGTTCGAAGGGCGGCATGACCGCCACCTACTACGAACGCTTCTACCCCCGCGACATGGACGGCGTCGTCGCGTACGTCGCCCCGAACGACGTCGTCAACGACGAGGACTCCGCCTACGACCGCTTCTTCACCAAGGTCGGCACCAAGGAGTGCCGCGACCGGCTGAAGGCCGTGCAGCGCGAGGCGCTGGTGCGCCGGGAGCCGCTGGAGAAGAAGTACGCGGCCTACGCGGCGGACAACGGCTACACCTTCCACACCATCGGCAGCCTGGACCGGGCCTACGAGGCCGTCGTCCTGGACTACGTCTGGGGCTTCTGGCAGTACAGCCTGCTCAGCGACTGCGCCACCATCCCGGCGGACGCCAGGACCGCGACCGACCAGGCGATCTGGGACTCCGTCGACAGCATCTCCGGGTTCTCCTTCTACACGGACCAGGGCCTGGAGCCGTACACGCCGTACTACTACCAGGCGGGCACGCAGCTGGGCGCGCCGGACATCCACTTCCCGTACATCGAGAAGCAGTACATCCGCTACGGCTACGAGTCGCCGCGCAGCCTGGTCCCGCGCGACATCCCGATGAGGTTCCAGCCGCACGCGATGCGCGACGTCGACTCCTGGGTGCGGCACCACGCGCACCACATGCTCTTCGTCTACGGCCAGAACGACCCGTGGGGAGCGGAGCGCTTCCGCGTCGACAAGGGCGCGAAGGACGCGTACGTCTTCACAGCACCGGGACTGAACCACGGCGCGAACGTCGCCGGTCTGGTCGCCGACCAGAAGGCGCTGGCCACCGCCCGCATCCTGCAGTGGGCCGGTGTCCCCGCCGCCTCCACGGCCGCGGCGAAGCCGCTGGCCAGGTTCGACAGCAGGCTGGACGTGCGGGACGTGGAGCGCGAGCCGGCTCTGCGGCCGTAACTCCGCCGACTCCTGTGCCGCGCCCGGCGGTTGTTCACACCCGCCGGGCGCAGCCCACCGGCTGTGCGCCGTCCAGCTGGACGTACAGCGCCGTCCCCGCGGGGCACTGGGCGCGCCTGGCGACCGCCTGCACCACCTTGTACTGCGGTTTCTTCGTGCCGCTGCCGTCGCAGGCCGTCTCGCGGACCTGCCCGCTCCCGGAGCCGTAGACGCAGTCGCCGACGATGGTGCGGGGGCCGCCCCCGCCGCCCGGGTCGCCGGGGTGCGGTGGCTCCAGGTTGCGCATACAGGCGTAGCCCTGCGGGATCGAGCCGTCGCCGTCCTCGTCGGAGGACGGGCTCTGCCGGCTGATGTGCAGGACGAAGTCCGTGGTCGCCGGGCACAGCGGTCCGTTGCCCGCCCTGCCGTCGTAGCGCGCCACGACCCGGGCCGCCGCCCGCTCGCTGGTGCACGGCACCTCGGTGAAGCTCGTCGAGCCGAACGAACTGCACTCGTCGACGGCGAGGAACACCGCCCCGTAGCCGGAGGGCTGGGTCGTGGTCGTCTTCGGTGCCGCGCCGGCCCGGCCGTCCTTGTCCGTCCCGGACTTCAGGACCTGGCAGCCGCTCAGCAGGGCGGCGACCAGTACCAGCAGTGCGCAGACCACCCCCACGGAACTTCTCTCACGCATCGCGATCCCCCCGGGCACCTCCCCAGATGACCCGCATCCAGCGTGACCCGCCGCAGCGGGCGCACGCCAGACGCGCGGGAGGCTTTGGGCCAGTTTGGGGTTGCGCGCCGGGTGCGTTACGTATGCGCCCTACGCGCCCTGCATCGGGCGCGGGGCGCAGGGGTTCTAGTACGTCAGTCCGTACCCGATGGGATACAGCACCTTCGCCGGATCGTCCGCCCGCTGCACCGGCACCGGCAGCTTCCCGCGCGGCACCGCCGAGCCCGCGACGACCCGCGCGGCCGCCCGCAGCTCCACATCGGTCCACGAGTACGACGCCAAGTGGGCCGAGGCGGAGGGGAGGTGGGCCACGTCGTACGGATTGCGGATCGCGATGGCCACCACCGGCCTTCCGGTCGCCGCCAGCTGTTCGACCAGCGTGCGCTGCGAGCTGCCCGCGGTGACGTTGTAGGTGCCCACGACCACCGCGTCCGCGTCCTGCGCCGCCGCGACCGCCGCGGCGACGGTGGCCGCGGAGGGGGCCGTGCCCGTGGACAGGGCGGTGGCGGTGAAGCCCAGTTCGGTGAGGGCGCTCGCGAGCACGCCGGTGGGCGGTCCCGTCGTACCGGACGGGGAGGCCGGGTCGGCGCCGACGACGAGGATCTTCCGGTGCGTGAGCCGGGACAGCGGCAGCAGGCCACCCGTGTTGACCAGCAGGGTCGTCGTGCGCTCGGCGATACGGTCGGCGGCGGCCAGGTGCTCGGCCGTGCCCACGGTCCGGTCGACGCCCTTCCGGCTGACGTAGGGCTCGTCGAAGAGCCGCAGCCTGGCCTTGAGCTTCAGGATGCGCAGGATCGACTCGTCCAGCCGGGATTCGGTGAGTTCCCCGTCCTGGACGGCCTTGAGGACGGCGTTCCAGGCGGTGGCGAGGTCGGGCGGGTTGAGGAGCTGGTCGACGCCGGCCTTGAGCGCGAGCACGGGGACGCGGTCGTCGCCGTACTTGGTCCGTACGCCCTGCATGCCCAGGGAGTCCGTCACCACCACCCCGTCGTAGCCGAGTTCCTCGCGCAGGATGCCGGTGAGGATCGGGTGGGAGAGGGTCGCCGGGTCGCCGGAGTCGTCGAGGGCCGGGAACTGGATGTGCGCCGTCATGATCGAGTCGATGCCCGCCTTGACGGCCGCCCGGAACGGCACGGCGTCCAGCTTCTCCCACAGCTCCCGGCTGTGGGTGATCACCGGGAAGCCGTAGTGACTGTCGACGGCCGTGTCCCCGTGCCCCGGGAAGTGCTTGGCGGTCGCGGCGACCGACGACCTCTGGTAGCCGGCGACCTCGGCGGCGACCAGTGCGGCCACCGCGTCCGGGTCGGCACCGAAGGACCGGACGCCGATGACGGGGTTGGCCGGGTTGATGTTCACATCGGCGTCGGGGGAGTAGTCCTGGTTGATGCCCATGGCGCGCAGTTCGGCGCCGGAGATGCGGCCAAGGGTGCGGGCGTCCTCGCGGGAGCCGCCGGCGCCCATCGCCATGGCGCCCGGGAAGAGGGTGGCGGGCCTGCCCACGCGGCAGACGATGCCGTGTTCCTGGTCGGTGGTGACAAGGACGGGCAGACCGCGGGGCCGGCTGAGGGAGGCGCGCTGGATGCCGTTGGACAGGTCCGCGATCTGGTGCGGGTCCTTGGTGTTGTGCGCCCAGGTGAAGTAGATGATGCCGCCGACGCGGTACTTGGCGATCAGCTCGGCGGCCGTGCGGACGCCGATCTCCTTGAGGTTGGCGTCGATGTCGGCCTGGTCGGGGTCGGTGGCCGAGTGGCCGTAGACCCGCATCACGAAGAGCTGACCGACCTTCTCCTCCAGGGTCATACGGGAGATGAGGGAGCGGAGTTTCTTGTCGCCGGGGGTGCCGGCGCTTGCCGTGGTGCCGACGGCCAGAGCCGCGGTGACGCCTGCGGTGGCGGCGAGGACGGTACGTCTGGAGGGCACGTGCGCTCCTTCCGGAGTGATCCGCTGGAGATCGACTGAAGGAAACTTCCGTGAGGGACTCAATATCCGGGAAGTTTCTGCCAGTCAAGGGAGCGCGCACGGCGGGGGTTTGGCGGAGGGGCCGCCATCGGCGCTGTTGGAGGGGGGCGCGCCGATGGCGGCGTGCTGCCGGCCGCTGTACGGCGGAGAGGGTGGAGTCAGCGATCGCAGCCAGCAGCGAGGGCCGACACCGCACGGCGGAGACTCATCCGGCAGCTTGCGGGTTGGACGAACCGTATGCGGGGCGGGTTCCCGCCTTCCGCGCGATTCCCGGAAGTTGGTGCCCGAGGGTTCAAGGGGACGGGTGGGACATGATGCCCGGCCACTGCTCCTGCAGAGTGCGTACCGTCTCTGCGATCGCCGGACGACGAGCGGCTCCTTTGCGCCACAGGGCGTACAGGCGCCGTACGGGGGTGGGCTCGAGGCGCACCTCGACCACCCCGGCGGGCAGCGGGCCGCGGCCCAGGCGCGGGACGAGACAGATGCCCAGGCCACCGGCGACCAGCGCGACCAGGGTCGGGTTCTCGTCGGCCTGGTGCACGATCTCCGGCTCGTGCCCGGCGGCCCGCATGGTCCGCACCAGCCAGTCGTGACAGACCCGCCCCGGCGGCTGGCACACCCACCGCTCCCCGCCCAGCTCCTCGCGCCGCACGGACTCCCGCCCGGCGAAGGGGTGGCCGACGGGCACCAGCAGCGTGCTGCGGTCGTCGCCGATCACCGCGTGCTCGACGCCCGGCGGCACGGGCAGCGGCGCGATGTCCCAGTCGTGCACGACGGCCAGGTCGACCGCGCCCTTGGCGACCAGGTCCACGGAGAGATGGGGGTCGATCTCGGTGAGCCGGGCGTCGAGCGCGGGGTGCCGGGTGGCCAGGTCGGCGAGCACGGCGGGCATCAGGCCGCGCGCCGCCGAGGCGAACGCGGCGATCGTCAGCCGCCCCGCCGGCACCCCGCGCCGCTCCTCCAGCGCGGTCTCGGCCCGCTCGACTATGGCGAGCAACTCCTGGGCCGTATCGACGAGTTGATGCGCCTCGGGGGTCAGCCGCACCCCTCGTCCTTCTCTTTCGAGGAGTACGGTCCTGGTCTCCCGCTCCAGCTTGGCGATCTGCTGGGACACGGCGGACGGCGTGTACCCGAGCGCGGCGGCCGCCGCTCCCACGGTCCCGTGGACGGAGACGGCGTGCAGGGCGCGCAGGCGTTGGAGATCGAGCACGGCAGCTCCCATTCATCAGCGTTGCTTCATCCGACCATGCAGTAATCATCGCTGGTGCTACACGGTCGTGGGGCGTGATGCTCGAACGCATGCGACCTGCACACCTTGCTCTCGCCGTGGTCGTCGCCGCCGTCTGGGGCGTGAACTTCACGGTCATCGAGATCGGCCTCGACCACTTCCCTCCGCTGCTGTTCTCGGCCCTGCGCTTCCTCGCGGCGGCCCTGCCGGCCGTCCTCTTCGTGGGCCGCCCGAAGGTGGCGTGGAGGTGGGTGCTGGCGGTGGGCCTGGTGCTCGGTGTGGCCAAGTTCGGTCTGCTGTTCATCGGCATGGACGCCGGAATGCCGGCGGGACTGTCCTCGCTGGTCGTGCAGATACAGGCGGTGTTCACGGCCGGGGTGGCCTTCGTCGTGCTGGGCGAACGGCCTTCCGCGGTACGGGTGTCGGGCATGGCGGTGGCGCTGGCGGGCATCGGTGTCGCGGCGGTCGACGAGGGCACCTCGGGCCCGCTCGGCGCCTTCGCCCTCGTGATCGGCGCGGCGGCCTGCTGGGGCGTCTCGAACGTCCTGACCCGCAAGGCGGCCCCGCCGGACGCCCTGAACTTCATGGTCTGGGTGAGCACGGTCCCGGTCCTGCCGCTGCTCTGCCTGTCCCTGCTGCTGGAGGGGCCGAGCCGGGACTACGACGCCCTGCGCGCCCTGGACTGGCAGGGCGCCGGCACGGTCGTCTACGTGGCCTGGGTGACGACGGTGTTCGGCTTCGGGGCGTGGGGGTGGCTGCTGCGCCGGTACCCGGCGTCGACGGTCGCGCCGTTCTCGCTCCTCGTCCCGGTCTTCGGGGTGTCGTCGGCGGCCGTCTTCCTGGGGGAGGGGGTGAGCCCGCTGCGCTGGTGCGCGGCGGCGCTGCTGGTGGGCGGGGTGGGGCTGGCGTCGGTGACGCGGGGGCGACGGGAAGTCGTCCATCCCGTGGACGAGGCGGCGACCGAGCCCGCACTCGGCCGATCATGAGGGCATGCCCGTAGTCACCATCCCCGGTTCCAAGTCCATCACCGCGCGTGCGCTCTTCCTGGCGGCGGCCGCCGACGGAGTCACCACCCTCCTGCGCCCCCTGCGCTCGGACGACACCGAGGGCTTCGCCGAGGGGCTGGTGCGGCTCGGGTATCGCGTCGGGCGGACCCGGGACGCCTGGCAGGTGGACGGCCGTCCGCAGGGCCCCGCGGTGAGCGAGGCGGACGTGTACTGCCGGGACGGCGCCACGACCGCCCGCTTCCTGCCGACCCTGGCGGCGGCGGGACACGGGACGTACCGCTTCGACGCCTCGGCCCAGATGCGCCGCCGGCCCCTGCTGCCCCTGACCCGCGCCCTGCGCGACCTCGGCGTCGACCTGCGGCACGAGGAGGCGGAGGGGCACCACCCGCTGACGGTGCGGGCGGCCGGTGTCGAGGGCGGAGAGGTGGTCCTGGACGCGGGGCAGTCCTCGCAGTACCTGACGGCGTTGCTGCTGCTGGGCCCGCTGACCCGCAAGGGCCTGCGGATCCGGGTCACCGACCTGGTGTCCGTCCCCTATGTGGAGATCACGATCGCGATGATGCGGGCGTTCGACGTGGAGGTCGAGCGGGAGGGCGACGTGTTCGTGGTCCCGCCGGGCGGCTACCGGGCGACCACGTACGCGATCGAGCCCGACGCCTCGACGGCGAGCTACTTCTTCGCGGCGGCCGCGGTGACACCGGGCGCCGAGGTGACGGTGCCGGGGCTGGGCGCGGGGGCGTTGCAGGGGGACCTCGGCTTCGTCGACGTACTGCGGAGGATGGGCGCGGAGGTCTCGGTGCGCCCCGACGGCACGACCGTCAGGGGCACGGGAGTGCTGCGCGGCCTGACGGTGAACATGCGGGACATCTCGGACACGATGCCGACACTGGCGGCGATCGCGCCCTTCGCGGACGGGCCGGTGCGGATCGAGGACGTGGCGAACACACGGGTGAAGGAGTGCGACCGGCTGGAGGCCTGCGCGGAGAACCTGCGGCGGCTGGGGGTGGCCGTGTCGACGGGCCCCGACTGGATCGAGATCCGGCCGGGTGTGCCGTCCGGGAGCGGTACGGAGATCACCTCGTACGGCGACCACCGCATCGTGATGTCCTTCGCGGTCACCGGCCTGCGGGTGCCGGGTATTTCGTTCGACGACCCCGGCTGCGTACGGAAGACTTTCCCCGCTTTCCATGAGGCCTTCGCCCAGCTGCGGGGGCAGTTGCCGGCGTAGGGGGTTCACGAGGATGGCTGAAGGCGGCGGTTACCGGCTCGAAGGCCCGGTACTGGAAGGCAGGTTGGTGCGTCTGGAGCCGCTGGAACACCGGCACGCCGCCGACCTCGCGGTGGCGGCCGAGGAGGACCGGGGCACGTACGAGTTCACCTGGGTGCCCACAGCAGCCGAGGTCGGCGACTACGTCGACGCGCAGCTCGCCCGCGCGGCCACCGGGCGGCTGGCACCCTACGCGCAGGTGTCGGTCGCGACCGGGCGGGCGGTGGGCGCGACCTCGTACTGGGAGCCGCGGTGCTGGCGCGGCGACGACCGGTTGGACGCCGTCGAGGTCGGTTTCACCTGGCTCGGCGCGTCGGCGCAGGGCACGGGTGTGAACGCCGAGGCCAAGCTGCTGCTCTTCCGGCACGCCTTCGAGGTGTGGGGTGTGTCGCGGGTGGACCTGAAGACCGACGCCCGTAACGAGCGTTCGCGCGCGGCGATCCAGAGCGTCGGCGCACGCTTCGAAGGCGTTCTGAGGAACTGGTCGCGTTCGTGGGCCCCCGGCGAGGAGGGAAATCTCCGCGACTCCGCGATCTTCTCGGTCACGGCGGCGGAGTGGCCCGAGTGCCGGGAGCGCCTGGAGACGCGGGTGGCCAGGTTCGCGGCGCGGGTACCGGGACGGCGGCTGCGCCCCGCGGCGCAGCCGCACAGCGGCACTCTCGAGCAGAGCGCTACGCGCACTCGTTGAGCAGTCGCCCCAGGTGCTCCCGCCCCGTCGCCAGCAGCTCCGGCAGCGGTGCGGCCTCCTCGTACCACCGCTTCTCGTACTCCCAGCACAGCCAGCCGTCCCAGCCGTGCCGGGAGAGCACCTCCACGGTCTCGGTGAGCGGCAGTACGCCCGCGCCGAGCGCGAGCGGGGCCGTGTCCTCGGCGGAGGCGATGTCCTTGACCTGGACGTAGCCGAGGTAGGGGGAGAGGGCCGCGTACGACTCCGAGGGCTGCTCGCCGCCCAGCCAGGTGTGCATGACGTCCCAGAGGGCGCCGACATGGCGGTGCCCGACGAGACCCAGGATGCGGATCGCGTCGGCGGCCCTGCGGTGCGAGTCGTGGGTCTCGAGGAGGATGCGTACGCCGAGGTCGGCGGCGTACTCCGCCGCCGTGCCGAGCCGTCGCGCGGCCGTCGCGTCGGCGCGCTCGGTGCTCTGCTCGTGCCCGCCGCCCGGGAAGACCCGGATGTAGGGGGCGCCGAGGTCGCGGGCGAGGTCGAGAAGGCCGCGGATCTCGTCGATCACCGGACCGTCGTCGCCGGGCGCGGCCACGCGCGCGTACCCGGCGAGGCCCAGCACCTCGATGCCGCCCGCCTTGAACTCGGCGGCCACGTCGGCACGTTCCGAGAGGTCGATGCCGGGGTGCACCGGCTCCTCCGGATGCGCGCGCAGTTCGACACCGTGGTAGCCGTGGGTGGCCGCCAGCCGGATCACGTCCGGGATGGGCAGGCCGGGTACGCCGAGGGTGGAGAACGCCAGTCTCATGGTCCCTACTGTCACTCGGGGGTGCCGTGCAGGTCCAGGCGCCAGTCCTGGCCGTTCAGGTCCTTTCCGAAAGAACGGTGCGGTTTCTCGGCGACGAGCACGAAGCCGTGGCGCTGGTAGATGCGGCGGGCGGAGGCCAGGACGTCGTTGGTCCACAGGACGAGTTCCCGGTAGCCGACACCGCGCGCGAAGTCGACGACGGCCCGCACGAGCCGGTCGCCGATGCCGAGCCCGCGCGCGTCCGGCTCGACCAGCAGCAGCCGCAGCCGGGCCGTGCCGGGCGCCTCGTCCCGTACGCACATCACACACCCCACCGGGCGGCCGTCGAGCTCGGCGATCCACACCCGCTCCAGATGCGGGTCGTGGTCCTCGGCGAAGTCGGCGACGATCCGCGCCACCAGCCCCTCGTAGTCGGTGTTCCAGCCGAACTCGGACGCGTACAGCGCGGCGTTGCGCTGGACGATCCAGCCGAGGTCGCCGGGGGCCGGTTCGCGCAGGACGACGTCCTCACGGCGGGGAGGGCGGCCCTCGGAGAGGATCTCGCGGACGGCCCGCATCGCCTCCGCCAGGCGCGGCCGCTCGGCGGAGGGCACGGTGGACAGCAGCGCGCCCACCGATTCGTTCGCACGCTCGGCGAGGAGGGCGGCGGTCTCGCGGCCGTGGGGCGTGAGGGAGACGCGCCGGCGCCGGGAGTCGTCGGCGGACGGCGTGCGCTCGATCAGCCCGTCCTCCTCGAACTTGTTCAGGATCCGGCTCAGGTACCCGGCGTCCAGGGAGAGTTCGGCCCGCAGGTCGGCCGCGTCCGTCCGCGGGGAGTGCGCCAGTTCGTACAGGACGCGGGACTCGGTCAGGGTGAACGGGGCGTACAGCTGGCGGCTGTAGTCGAGGGCACCGATGACGTTCGTGTAGAAGCGGTTGAAGGTGCGGATGTCCTGGACGGTCATGAGCGTCGACCCCCGGATGGTTGTCCCGGATACATGAACCAGATAGTTGACTCAGTCAGAGATACCGTCGGCTCCGAGACTAGGACACCCGCACCCGCGTGACTACCCCTCGTCGGTCACCGGCCGGTACACGCTCACCTGCACACCGGTCTTGCCCCTGGCCGTGGAGACCAGCTCGAACGGCCGCTTGGTCCCGTCCTCGGGGAAGATGGACTTTCCGCCGCCGAGGAGCACCGGCATGTGGATGAGCTGGAGTTCGTCCACCAGCCCCTCGCTGATGAGGGTCCGCACGAGGGTGGGGCTGCCCATCATCGCCAGGTCGCCGCCGGGAGCGGCACGCAGCTCACGGATCCGCGCGACGGCCTCCCCGCCCGGGATGCGCTCGGTGTTGTTCCAGGTCAGCTGGTCGTCGTCGAGGGTGTCGGTGACGACGTACTTCTTCATCGCGTTGAGCCGGTCGGCGAACGGGTCCCCGGCCCGGTCGGGCCAGGCCGCCGCCATCGTCAGATAGGTACGGCGCCCGTACAGCAGTGCCTCGGCCTGCTCCAGGCCCGCGGCGAAGGCCCCGCCGACCACCTCCGGATCGAAGTACGGATGCGACCACCCGCCGTGCGCGAACCCGCCGTCGGTGTCCTCCTGGGGACCGCCGGGCGCCTGCACGACTCCGTCGAGACTGATGAACTCGCTGACAACGATGCGCATGTGACTCGCTCCCTACTGTCCGTACTCTCCGTCTGCGGTGCCTTGACCGGCGTTACGTCCATCAGACCGAAGAACCGGCCGAGAGTCATCGCTCAGTCCCACCAGAACCGCCACTCGGTCCGTCCGACCAGCTCGGCGGTGGAGAGGACATGCTCCAGGGCGAGCCGCTCGGCGTGCGGAAGGTCGAGCGGCGGCCGGGCGGCCGAGGCGAACAGCTCACCTCCGAAGGCCGCCACGACCCGGGCTCCGAACCGCTCCTCCCCACTGCGCAGCAGGGCACACAGCAGGGGCAGCGGGGCCCCGGAGGACCGGCCCAGCACGGCCGGTACATCGGCACTGTGGCGGGCGGGGATGAGGGCGAGGGCGAGGTGACATGTGCGGGCGAACGGATGCGTTTGCAGAAGGTCCTCGACGACCCGCGCCGAGGCCTCCTCCGGCCTCGGACCGTCCGCCCTGCTCTCCGCTGCCTCCGCCAGTCCGGGCCAGCTCTCGAACGGCGGTCCCGGGTCGTGAGGCCAGGGCGCGATGCCCTCGGGCAGATCGTCGTATCGAGCCGGCTCGCGCCACGACGGCGTCCATGGCCTCCAGGCCCTGGAGGAAGAAGGAGGCGTCGGGCCGGCGGAGATACGGATGCCCGCCCGTCGTCCCGGCCGACTCCATCAGCCGAGGCCACAACTCCACGAGGTCGTCGGGCAGTTCCTCGGACACCCACTCAGCCCGTCCGGCGTCTGAGGACGAGGCCGTTCAGGCCGAAAGCGGGGGTCTGGGGGCGGCAGCCCCCAGAGACGGGACGGTCACGCCGCCGCCGGATTCCGCGGCACCCCGGAGGACCCCCGCACCATCAGCTCCCCCCGGACCGTAGCCATCCCGCCCGGTGGCGGCTCCTCGCGCCCCATGGCGATCCGCCCGGCCCGCGCCCCCGCCTCCGCCAGCGGCAGCCGCACCGTCGTCAGCGCGGGCACCGCGTCGACACTGAACGGCAGGTCGTCGAACCCGGCGACCGACACGTCCTCCGGAATCCGCAGCCCGGTCTCCCGCAGCGCCGCGCACGCCCCGAGCGCGACGGAGTCGTTCGCCGCGACCACCGCGGTGAGGGACGGGTCCCGGCGGAGCAGCTCCAGCGTCGCCTCGTACCCGGAGGTCCGGTCGTAGCGCCCCCACACCGTCAACCGCGGATCCTCCTCGATCCCCGCCGCGGCCAGCGCCGCCCGGTGCCCCTCGAGACGGTGCCGTGTCGTCGTCCGCTCCTCCGGACCCGCGATATAGCCCAGCCGCCGGTGTCCAAGGCCGATCAGGTGCTCGGTCAGCTGCTGTCCGCCCCCGCGGTTGTCGAAGGCCAGCGCGATCGCCCCGGTGTCCGGCGCCGGCGGCCGCCCGCACAGCACCACCCGTGTCCCCGCGTCCGTCAGCTTCCGCAGCTTCGCCGCGACCGCCGCCGCGTGCGGCTCGTTCTCCATGGCGCCGCCGGTCAGCACGACCGCCGCCGCCCGCTGCCGCTGCAGGAGGGTCAGATACGTCAGCTCACGCTCCGGCGAACCCCCCGTGTTGCAGACGACCGCGAGGCGCTCACCGCCGGCCCGGCCGCCCGGCCCCCCGATCTCCGACTGGATCGCGCTCGCCATGATCCCGAAGAAGGGGTCGGCGATGTCGTTGACGAGGATTCCGACCAGATCGGAAGTCGCCGCCGCCAGCGCGCTGGCCGGCCCGTTCAGCACGTAGTCCAGCTCGTCGACCGCCTTCAGCACCCGCTCACGGGTGGAGGCGGCCACGGGATAGTTCCCGTTCAGCACGCGCGACACCGTCGCGGGCGAGACCTGCGCGCGGGCCGCCACGTCCGCCAGGGTCACCGTCATCTCGTCGTCCTCCGGTCGCGCATTTCGTCGCGCATCTCTCGTACCTCGTCGTACGTCCGTACCTCGTCGTACGTGCTCGTAGACAGGCCGCCCGAGGCCTCCGGTTCCGAGCACGTCGAGCAGACCTTACGGCCAGAACCCCCCACTGTTCGTCCCCTCGAACAACTCGAAGCGGTCACGGTCTTGTCCGGACCACTGCCCAGAGGCTAACTTCTCCTTGTATAGAAAGCGCTTGCTGTGACGCTCATGAGTGGGGCCGACGCGGCGCACACCACCCGCGTACGACGCTGTGTACGACGCCTGCGAAGGGAATGACGTGACACGCAAGACGGTGCGTATCGCCATGAACGGCGTGACCGGGCGCATGGGCTACCGCCAGCACCTGGTCCGCTCCATCCTGGCCATCCGCGAACAGGGCGGCCTCGACCTCGGCGACGGCACGGTGCTGTGGCCGGAGCCGGTCCTGGTCGGCCGCCGCGAGCACGCGCTCAGGGCGCTCGCCGAGCAGCACGGCCTGGACCCGCTGAACATCTCGACCGACGTCGACGCGGTCCTCGCCGACCCGACCGTCGACATCTACTTCGACGCCCAGGTGACCTCGGCCCGCGAGGAGGCGATCAAGAAGGCGATCGCCGCGGGCAAGCACATCTACACCGAGAAGCCGACCGCGACCGGCCTGGAGGGCGCCCTGGAACTGGCGCGCCTCGCGAACGCCGCGGGCATCAAGCACGGCGTCGTCCAGGACAAGCTGTTCCTCCCGGGCCTGCTCAAGCTCAAGCGCCTCATCGACGGCGGCTTCTTCGGCCGCATCCTCTCCATCCGCGGAGAGTTCGGCTACTGGGTCTTCGAGGGCGACTGGCAGACCGCTCAGCGCCCGTCGTGGAACTACCGCGCGGAGGACGGCGGCGGCATCGTCGTCGACATGTTCCCGCACTGGGAGTACGTCCTGCACGAGCTGTTCGGCCGGGTGAAGTCCGTGCAGGCCCTCACCGCCACCCACATCCCGCAGCGCTGGGACGAGAACGACAAGCCCTACGACGCGACGGCGGACGACGCGGCCTACGGCATCTTCGAGCTGGAAGGCGGCGCGATCGCCCAGATCAACTCCAGCTGGGCCGTGCGCGTCAACCGCGACGAGCTGGTGGAGTTCCAGGTCGACGGCACAGAGGGCTCGGCCGTCGCCGGCCTGCGCAACTGCCGCATCCAGCACCGCAGCATGACCCCCAAGCCGGTCTGGAACCCCGACATCCCGGCCACCTACTCCTTCCGCGACCAGTGGCAGGAGATCCCGGACAACGACGAGTTCGACAACGGCTTCAAGGCCCAGTGGGAGCTGTTCCTCAAGCACGTCTACGCCGGTGCCGACTACCACTGGGACCTCCTCGCCGGCGCCCGCGGCGTCCAGCTCGCCGAGCTGGGCCTGAAGTCCTCGGCCCAGGGCGCCCGCATCGACATCCCGGAGATCGCGCTGTGACCATCCGACTCCCGGACTCCAAGGGCGGATTGAGGACGTACGAGCCCCGCCCCGAGCCCCTCGCCGTCACGGCCGGCTCACCCTTCACCTCTCGTACGGTCTTCTCGGCGGCGCACGTCGTCGCCGACCCGTACGCGGACGTGTCGCCCGACTCGCCCGCCGCCGTCGACTGGGACGCCACCCTCGCCTTCCGCCGCCACCTGTGGTCGCACGGGCTCGGGGTCGCCGAGGCGATGGACACCGCCCAGCGCGGCATGGGCCTGGACTGGGCGGGCGCGGCCGAGCTGATCCGACGGTCGGCCGCCGAGGCCAAGGCGGTCGGCGGCCGGATCGCCTGCGGAGTCGGCACCGACCAGATCACCGCCGGGTCCCTCGAGGAGGTCCGGACGGCCTACGAGGAGCAGCTCGCCCTCGTGGAGGAGTCCGGCGCCCAGGCCATCCTGATGGCGTCCCGCGCGCTCGCGCCGGCCGCGAACTGCCCCGAGGACTACCTGGAGGTCTACGGCCACCTCCTGCGCCAGGCCTCCGAGCCGGTGATCCTGCACTGGCTCGGCCCGATGTTCGACCCGGCGCTGGACGGCTACTGGGGCTCGTCCGACCTGGACGCGGCCACCGACACCTTCCTGGACGTCATCGCCGCGCACCCGGACAAGGTGGAGGGCATCAAGGTCTCCCTGCTGGACGCCCGGCGGGAGATCGACATCCGCCGCAGGCTCCCGCAGGGCGTGCGCTGCTACACGGGCGACGACTTCAACTACCCCGAGCTGATCGCGGGCGACGAGAAGGGCTTCAGCCACGCCCTGCTCGGCATCTTCGACCCACTGGGCCCGCTGGCGGCTCAGGCGGTACGGGTCCTGGACACGGGCGATGTGGCGGGCTTCCGTGCCCTGCTCGACCCGACCGTCGAACTCTCCCGTCACCTCTTCCAGACCCCGACCCGCTTCTACAAGACGGGCGTGGTGTTCCTCGCCTGGCTGGCCGGCCACCAGTCGCACTTCACCATGGTCGGCGGCCTCCAGTCGGCCCGCTCCCTCCCGCACTTCGCCCGCGCCTACGAACTCGCCGACGGACTGGGCCTGTTCCCGGACCCGAAGCTGGCTCAGGAGCGGATGAAGAACCTTCTCGCCCTGTACGGAGTGACCCAGTGACCACCGGCGACCTCTCCCGCTTCTCCATCAACCAGATGACGGTGAAGCAGCTGTCGATGCCCGAACTGGTCGACGCCTGCCTGGAGCTGGGCGTGCCGGGTGTGGGCCTGTGGCGCGAACCGGTCCAGTCCCACGGTGTGGAGGCGACGGCGAAGCTGATCCGCGACGCGGGTCTGACCGTCACCACCCTCTGCCGCGGCGGCTTCTTCACGGCGATCGACCCGGCCGAGCGCGCGGCCGCCCTCGAGGACAACCGGCGCGCGATCGACGAGGCGGCCACCCTGGGAACGGACACGCTGGTGCTGGTCTCCGGCGGCCTCCCGGCGGGTTCCAAGGACCTGCACGGCGCCCGGGAGCGCATCGCGGACGCGCTCGGCGAACTGGGCCCCTACGCGGAGCGGCACGGCGTACGGCTGGCGATCGAGCCGCTGCACCCGATGTACGCCGCCGACCGCTGTGTGGTCTCGACGCTCACCCAGGCGCTCGACCTCGCGGAACGCTTCCCTGCCCACCAGGTCGGCGTCACCGTCGACACGTACCACATCTGGTGGGACGACAACGCGCCCGCGCAGATCGCCCGCGCGGGTGCGGGCGGCCGTATCCACACCTTCCAGCTCGCCGACTGGACCACGCCGTTGCCGGAGGGCGTGCTCAACGGCCGCGGGCAGATCGGGGACGGCTCGATCGACATGCGGGAGTGGAAGGGGTACGTGGAGGCGGCCGGATACACCGGGCCCATCGAGGTCGAACTCTTCAACGACGCGTTGTGGGCACGGGACGGCCGGGAGGTGCTGGCGGAGACGGCCGCACGGTTCGTGGAGCACGCCGCCTGACCGCACGGGAACAACTCGCTGGAACCGCACAGAGGTTCGTGTAAATGTGATCTCGTGAGCGAGAGCCTCGGACCACTGGAACAGGTCGACGGCCGCTGGGCGTTGGGGGACGCCCGGCGGCCGGGCCGTGCACGGGTGGAGTTCCGCCCGGACGGCCTGCACGCCATCGCGCGGGATTCCGGGGCGGAGGTGGTTCCCTGGGCCAGGATCATGCTGGGCTTTCGCATCACCCTGGGCGGCCGCTACCCGAACCGCGACGTCTACACCCAGATGGGTGTCCTGGGCGGCCTGCCCGGCCCCTTCAAGGGACGCGGCGGCGGCTATCTGCACATGACGGTGCGCCACCCGTACGAGGACCGGCAGCTGTTCTTCGACCGCCATCCCCGCTGGTACCGGACGAAGGACACCCTGATCCTGCAGTCCGTGATGACACGACTGGTCGAGGACGGCGAGCTGCACCGGCTCGGCGACGCCGACTGGACGGCCCGTGTGGTCGAGCGCCTGTCGACGTTCGACGGCTGGGCGACGAGCGGGGCACTGCGCCGGGCGGCGGCGCAGGCGGTGGAGGCGGCGGGGCCGTCGAGTGCCGGGGCGGGATCGGCGTGAGGCGGGCCACGGTCGTCGCGCTGTACCGCTACCCGGTGAAGTCGATGCTCGGCGAGCCGCTCGAAGCCGTCGAGATCACCGAGCGCGGGCTGAGCGGCGACCGCCGGTTCGCGCTGCTGGACGAGGAGACGGGCAAGGTCGCCAGCGCGAAGGCCCCGCGTCTGTGGCGCGAGTTGCTCAGGTGCGCCGCGACCCTCACCGAGGCCGGGCCGCGCGTCACCGGACCGGACGGCACCGAGATGCCCACGGACGCCGCCCTCTCGGCCCTCGTCGGCCGCAAGGTCAGGCTGACCGACGTACCCCCGCCCGCCGGCACCCTGGACCGCTCCCGTCCCGAGCAGGTCCTGGCGGCCGGGCAGGAGGCCGAAGTGGAAGCGGACACCGTCCAGTTCGGCTCGGCCGCCCCACCGGGCACCTTCTTCGACTTCGCGCCGGTGCACGTCATCACGACGTCAACACTGAGGAGGATCGCGGAACTGAGCCCCCGGGGCACGGCGCAGGCCCAGCGCTACCGCCCCAATGTGGTCATCGACACGGACGAGGCCGAAGCCTTCGCGGAACACACCTGGGCCGGCCGGCAACTGCACATCGCCGACGGCCCGATCCTCCGCGTCATCGCCTCGACACCCCGCTGCGCGATCCCGACTCTCGCCCACGGTGACCTCCCCCGCGACCCGGACGCCCTGCGCGTCCTCGCCCACCACAACCGCGTACCCGCCCTGCCCGGCCGGCCGCCCGAGCCGTGTGCCGGGGTGTATGCGCAGGTGGTGCGGGACGGGTGGGTGCGGGAAGGGGATGTCATACGGTTCTGAAGCCGCCGGCGGTCATTGCGCGCGCACCGCACGGTGCAGCGCCTCGGCCGCCAGCCGCATGGCCGAGTCCTGGGCGGCCCGGCCGAGCAGATCCGTGCGGATGGGGCCGCCGCCGGCCAGATGCCGGTCGTAGGGCAGGACGACGACGGGAACGCCCGTCTCCTTCAGGTGAGCGGTGGCGGCCTTCACGTCGAGGATCATGTCGGGGGAACCCGCGGTGAGCGCCACCACGGTCGTCGAGAGCGCGGAGTGCGGCAACTGCCCGAGCCAGTCGAGGACTTGGCGGGTCCCGCCGACACCCTCCGCGGTCATGGGCGCGACGACCACCCGGGCGTGGGCGGTGTCCATCGCCGTCCGGGCGACGTCGCCGGGCAGCGTCTCGCAGTCGACCACCGTCACGGAGAAGTAGCGCCGCAGGGCGAGCGTCACGGTGCGGTACGTCCGTACGTCCAAGGGGGCGCCGACCTTGCCCTGGCTCCCGGGCAGCAGCCAGCCGCCGTCGGCCACGGGCACCAAGTACCCGGTGACATGGGTGAGTTGCATGGCGGGCGTCAGGATCCGGGCGAGGTCGCCGCACGACCACCGCACCGACTCCGCACCCATCCGCACCGGCAGCGTGCCCAGCGCGGCGTCCGCCTCCAGCGTGAGCACCGGGTCGTGCCGGTAGTGGTTGAAGGTACGGCCGAGCAGCGCGGCAACGGTCGACTTGCCGACGCCCCCGCGGATCGAGGTCACGGCGATGACCCGTCCGGTACCCACCGGCTGCTGCAACTCCCGCGCGATCCGCGTCTGTTCGCCCACGTCCTGCGAGACGGAGGTGGCCAGCCGACGCAGGGTCCGCCCGGTCCGGTGGGCGAGCGAATCCCCATGCTGGGGGCGGCCGAGAGCGAGGGCCAGCCGGGGGTCGAGGGTGGGGAGGCTTTCGGGGGTGGAGACGGGGGCCGAAGGGGGAGCGGGGGCGGGGACGTGGGATCGGGGCCGGGTTGTGGCCGTGCGGGACGTGGCGGGGGCGGGGTGTTGGGTCTGGGCCGGGGCGTCCGTGGCCCGCGTGGGGGCGCTGGCCTGCTCCATGCGTTGCGGGGCGGGGGCGGGTGTCCCGGGCTCCGGTGGGGCGGGGTGTGCGGGGACGGTGATGGTGGGTGGAGCAGGGGGCGGGGTGGGGCCGACCGTGGGGTGTGCGGGTGGGGCGGGCGCGGTGGCCGCAGGTAGCGGATCGGCCGACGGGCCGGCCTGTGCCCCGCCAGGGGACGGGTACTCGTCCCGTACCGAGTGCACAAGACGCAGGGTGGGCTCGCCGCCGGGTGCGGGAAGAGCCGGGTCCGCTGCCACGACGGTTTCGCCCGAGGGCGCCGAAGCCCGCGGCTGCTCCGCCGGCTCGAGCTGGAACAGCGCATCGCGCCGCCAGTCGTCGCGGTCGTCCTGCGACTCCTGCTCCCCGTGAACCATGCCGTACCGTCCCCTAAGCGAGGGTGCCGAGCAGCCGCCCGTACACGCCGAAGACACCGATGAGCAGCGGAAGCAGCACGGCACCGTCGCGGACCCCGGCGGACTCAAGGCTGTTGTCATCACCGAGCACGGACCCGTCCGCGGTCACGAGATGCCGCAACCCGGGCCGCTCACTGGCCCGGTCGTCCAGCACTCGCAGAATCTCGGGCAACAAGGCCCCGACCGGCTCACGGGCCGGCAACACGAGTTCGACCCGACGCCGCTCCCCGACCAGCGTGACGCGACTCAGAACGACTGCGGACCCATCGGCCGCCGCACGACTCAAGGCCCCCGCAGACATCACGCATTCGAACCTATCACCGGGCGGATACCGAGCCGGCGGACGTACCGACCCCCGCCCGAACACTGCACGGAACCTCCCTACGACCGCTGCACGGAGCGCCCATACGCGCGGCGAAAAAAATTCTGAAGACGCCGTGCAACCCTTTCCCCACCCCGCGGGTCGTACTTGGCATCAGGACTTCTCGGAGGGGGATCTGGGGGGATCGCGGGGGTTCTGATGTTGGAGGGGAAAAGCCGAGGGGGCCCGGTCGACGGACCGGGCCCCCTCGAATCTTCTAGAAGAAGACCCCGCAGCGCAGCAGCACATTCGCATACGGCCGCGCCTCGCCGGTGCGCACGATCAGCCGTGCGTGGGCCGACAGCTCCTTGAGGTGCTCGTGCGGGACCAGTTCCAGCTCGGGGAACTCGCTCTCCAGCAGGCCGGCGACCGCCGGGTTCGCCTCCCGCATCTCCTTCGCCGCCGTGGCCCCCTCCACCACCAGCTCGGCCAGCAGGCCGTCCAGCACCACGGCGAAGGACGGTACCCCGGCCCGGAAGGCGAGGTCGACCACCCTCGGCCCGTCCGGTATCGGCATGCCCGCATCGCACACGAGCACCCCGTCCCCGTGGCCCAGCTCCGCCAGCGCGCCGGAGAGATGACGGTTCAGGATTCCCGCCTTCTTCACAGGGCGTCGACCTCCTCGGCCGTCGGGAAGGACACCTGAGCGCCCTCCTTGGTGACGGCGGCCGCGCCCACCCGGGCCGCGTACGCCGCGGCCTCCGCGAGGGACGCCCCCGACCCCAGCCGATACGCCAGCGCCGCCGTGAACGCGTCGCCCGCACCCGTCGTGTCCACCGCGTCCACCTTCACCGAAGGCACCCGTGTCACCCCGGCCGACGAGGCCACCAGCGCGCCCTCCGCGCCCAGGGTGACCACGACCGAGCGCGGGCCCTTGGCGAGCAGCAGGCGCGCCCAGTCCTCCGGGCGGTCCGAGACATATGCGTCGCCGAGGACCACCTTCGCCTCGTGCTCGTTGACGATCAGCGGGTCGCAGGCCGCCAGTACCTCGGGCGGCAGCGGCCGCGGCGGGGACGGGTTCAGTACGAAGCGGTTGTCCGGCGCCAGATTCCGTACCACCTCCACGACGGACTCCAGCGGGATCTCCAGCTGGGTCGAGACCACCCGCGAGGCCAGGAACAGGCTCGCGGCGGTCCGGACGTCCTGCGGGGTCAGCCGTCCGTTCGCGCCCGGCGACACCACGATGCTGTTGTCCCCGGAGGGGTCGACGGTGATGAGCGCGACCCCCGTCGGCGCCCCGCCCACCAGCACCCCCACCGTGTCGACGCCGGCCGCCCGCTGCGAGTCGAGGAGCAGCCTGCCGTACGCGTCGTCGCCGACCCGGGCCAGCAGGACCGTACGGGCCCCGAGACGGGCGGCGGCCACGGCCTGGTTCGCGCCCTTGCCGCCCGGGTGGACGGCCAGGTCGGAGCCGAGCACCGTCTCGCCGGCGCCCGGCCGCCGCTCGACGCCGATCACCAGGTCGGCGTTGGCGGACCCCACGACCAGCAGGTCGTAGTCGTACATCAAATGACTCCCCTGAGAGATGACGAGAGATGACGTGGGGCGGGCCGTCGTCGCCACCGGACAGCCGCCCGAACAACCCCCCGGCTGCTCGGCGGCAACGACCGCCCGCCCGTTCCCCTGTACTGGTCGCGTCGTCAGCCGCTGAAGCCGGCCACGTTCTCCTTCGTGACCACCTTCACCGGCACCATCACCGATTTCGTGACCTTCTTGCCCTCGGCGACCCGCACTGCGTTCTGTACCGCGATTCTGCCGAGTTCCGTCGGCTGCTGGGCCACCGACGCGTAAAGCGTGCCCGCCTTGACGGCGCCGAGGCCGTCGGGGGTGCCGTCGAAGCCGATGACGGCGACCGACTTGCCGGCCTTGCTCCCCAGGGCCTTGATCGCACCGAGGGCCATCTCGTCGTTCTCCGCGAAGACGCCGTCGATGTCGGGGTGAGCCTGCAGGAGGTTCGTCATCACGTCGAGGCCCTTGGTGCGGTCCCAGTCGGCGGGCTGCTCGGCGACGACCTTGATGCCCGGGTAGGCCTTGAGGCCCGCGGTGAAGCCCGCGCCGCGCTCGCGGCTGGCGGAAGTGCCCGCCTGGCCCTGCAGCACCACGATGGTGCCCTTGCCGCCGAGCCGGTCCGCGAGGGACTTGGCGGCGAGCCTGCCACCGGTGACGTTGTCGGAGGCGACGAGCGCGGCGGTGTCCGCGTTGTTGACGGCCCGGTCTACGGCGACGAGCGGGATACCCGACTTGTTCACGGCCTTCGCCGCCGGTGTCACGGCGTCGGAGTCCACCGCGTTGACGATGATCGTGCCGAGGCCCTCGCTGGTGAAGTTCTGCAGCTGGTTGGCCTGCTGGGAGGCGTCGTTCTGCGCGTCGGTGACGGTCAGCTCGACGCCCAGTTTCCTCGCCTCCTGCTGTGCTCCGGCGCGGATCTGCACGAAGAAGGGGTTGTTGAGGGTCGACAGGGCCAGCCCGATCTTCTGGTCCTTCGCCGCCGATGTACCGCTGTGCAGGAACGACATGGCTCCGACGACGGCCGCCGCGACCACGGCCGCGAGCACGTACGTCACGGCCTGCCTGCCCTTGCCGCCGCCCGCCGTACCGGCCGCCACCGGCGTCGCCCCGGCCTTGCGCCGCACCGTGTCGAGCAGCACCGCCAGCGCGATCACGACACCGATGACGACCTGCTGCCAGAAGGCGGACACGGACAGGAGGTTGAGGCCGTTGCGCAGCACCGCCAGGATCAGCGCGCCGATCAGCGTGCCGGACGCCTTGCCGGTGCCGCCGGCCAGCGAGGCGCCGCCGATGACGACCGCCGCGATCGCGTCCAGCTCGTAGCCCTGCGCTGCCTGCGGCTGCGCGGAGGACAGCCGGGCGGCGAGCACGATGCCCGCGGCCGCCGCGAATAGCCCGGAGAAGGCGTAGATCGCCAGCTTCTGCCTCTTCACCCGCAGGCCGGACAGGCGCGCCGCCTCCTCGTTGCCGCCGATCGCGTACATCGAGCGGCCGATGTATGTACGGCCCAGCACGAACGCCGTGATCAGGCCCATGACGACCATGATCAGGACCGGCACCGGCAGCCATCCGCCGAGCGTGTCGCCGAGGTGCGAGACCGAGCCGGGGAAGGCGATGGGGGAGCCCTGCGAGATCACCAGGGACAGACCGCGGCCCACCGACAGCATGGCGAGCGTCGCGATGAACGGCGGCAGCTTGCCGTACGAGATCAGGAAGCCGTTCACCAGTCCGCAGACGATGCCCGTCGCGACCGCCAGCAGGACGGCCACGGCGACCGGCAGGCCCTGTGAAGTGGCGCTCCAGGCAAGCACGGTGGCGGAGAGCGCGGCCACCGAGCCGACCGACAGGTCGATGCCCGCCGAGACGATCACGAAGGTGACGCCGAAGGCGAGGATGGCGGTCACGGCCGCCTGGACGCCGACGTTCAGCAGGTTGTCCGCCGTCAGGAAGTCGCCGGACAGCGCCGACATCGCGACGACGAGGACGATCAGCGCGGTCAGCGCGCCGTTGTCGAGCAGGAGGCGGCGCAGGCCGCCCGTCGCGCCACTCGCGCCCGTCGCTCTCTTGAGCGTGTCAGTGGCCACGGGAGGCCTCCGTTTCGGTCTTCTGGTTCGTGGGGTTGCTTACGGCGAGCGCCATCACGGCGTCCTGGGTGGCCTCGTCGGCGGCGAGTTCGCCCGCGATCCGGCCCTGGGCCATCACCAGCACCCGGTCACTCATGCCGAGGACCTCAGGGAGATCGCTGGAGATCATCAGTACGGCGGCGCCCGCGGCCGTGAGTTCATTGATCAGCCGGTAGATCTCGACCTTGGCGCCGACGTCGATGCCGCGCGTCGGCTCGTCGAGGATCAGCACCCTGGTGTCGGCGAGGAGCCATTTGCCGATGACGACCTTCTGCTGGTTGCCGCCGGACAAGGTCCGTACGGGCTGGCCGAGTCCGGCCATCCGCACGCCGAGCCGCCCCGCGACGCGGGCGGCGGCCTCGCGCCGGCCCTTGAGATCGACGAGCCCCGCGCGCGTGGTCTTCCGCAGCGTCACCAGGCCGAGGTTCTCCTCGACGGACGCGTCGAGGACCAGGCCCTGGCCCTTGCGGTCCTCGGGGATCAGCCCGATGCCGGCCGCCATGGCCGCGTTCACGTCGCCCCGCCGCACCTCGGCCCCGGCGACCTTCACGGCGCCCTCGTCGTACGGATCGGCGCCGAACACGGCCCGCACGACCTCCGTACGACCGGCCCCGACCAGGCCCGCGATGCCGACGACCTCACCGGCGTGCACCTGGAAGCTGACGTCGTGGAAGACACCGTCGCGGGTGAGTCCCTCGACGGTCAGCAACGCGGCGCCCGCGCCGGCCCGTTCACGCGGGTACTGCTGCTCGATCGAGCGGCCCACCATGAGGCGTACGAGCTCGTCCTCGGGCGTGCCGGCGGGGACCTCCCCGACGCTCCTCCCGTCCCGGATCACGGTGACGCGGTCGCCCAGGGCGGCGATCTCCTCCAGGTGATGCGTGATGAAGACGATCCCGACGCCGTCCTCGCGCAGCTTGCGCACGATCGCGAAGAGCCTGTCGACCTCCTCGGAGGTGAGCACGGCGGTCGGCTCGTCCATGATCAGCACCCGTGCGTCCAGACTGAGCGCCTTCGCGATCTCGACCATCTGAAGGCGTGCGATGCCGAGTTCGCGTACACGCGCGCGTGGCGGCACGTTCACGCCCACGCGCGCGAGGAGGACTTCGGCGTCCGCCTCCATCGTCCTGCGGTCGATCATCCCGAAGCGGCGCGGCTGCCGCCCCAGGAAGATGTTCTCGGCGACCGTGAGGTCGGGGACGAGGTTGAACTCCTGGTGGATGGTGGCGATCCCGAGGCGCTCGGAGTCCTGCGCACCATGGATGCGCACCTCCTCGCCGCCGACGAGGATCCGCCCGGCGTCGGGGGTGTGGGCACCGGAGAGCATCTTGATCAGCGTGCTCTTGCCCGCGCCGTTCTCACCGAGCAGCACATGGACCTCGCCCCGGCGCAGGTCGAAGTCGACGCCGTCCAGCGCGACCACGCCCGGGAAGGCCTTCCGTATGCCCTCGATGCGCAGCAACTCGTCCGGGTTGCTCACAAGTGGCTCCTGTTCTCAGCGGGGTGCTCGCCGCACGAGCGGCGTACGACGAGACGGGCGGCGAGGGTGACGGACCGCGCGGGCCGCCCCTCGATGCGGTCGACCAGGGCCCGTACGGCGGCCCGGCCCAGCTCGCCCGTGGGCTGGGCGACCGCGGTGATCGGGGGATCGGTGTGCACGAACCACGGGATGTCGTCGAAGGCGGCCAGCGCGAGGTCCTCGGGAATGTGCAGCCCACGCGCGCGTACGGCGTCCAGCGCGCCGAGCGCCATCAGGTTGTCGGCGGCGAACACGGCCTCGGGCGGCTCGGGCAGGTCGAGGAAGCCCTCGGTGACCCGGCGCCCGCTCTCGGCCTGGAAGTCGCCCTGCCCGATGTAGGCCTCGGGGAGTTCGAGGCCGTACGCGCCGAGCGCCTCCCGGAAGGCCTCCACCCGCTCCCGTCCGGTGGTGGTCGCCGCGGGGCCCGCGATGATGGCGAGCCTGCGGTGCCCCAGCCCGTGCAGATGCGCCACGAGGTCCCGCACGGCGCCCCGCCCGTCCGACCGCACCACCGGCACCTCGACGCCCGGGATCCACCGGTCCACGAACACCATCGGCGTCCCCGCGCGCGCGGCGTCCAGCATGAGCGGCGAACCGCCGTCGGTGGGGGAGACCAGCAGCCCGTCGATACGGCGGTCCAGCAGGTTGCGGACGTGGTGGTCCTGAAGGTCGGGCCGCTCGTCGGCGTTGCCGATGATGACGCTGTAGCCGAGCGCGCGGGCCTCCTCCTCGACGGAGCGGGCCAGTTCGGTGAAGTAGGGGTTCATCACGTCGCTGATGACCAGGCCGAGGGTGTGGGTCTGGTCCGTGCGCAGGGAGCGGGCGACGGCGTTCGGGCGGTAGCCCAGGGCTTCGACGGCGGCCAGCACGCGCGTGCGTGCGTCCGCGCTGACCGACGGGTGGTCGTTCAGGACCCGCGAGACCGTGGCGACGGACACGCCCGCCTCGGCAGCGACGTCCTTGATGCTCGCCATCGCCGCTCCACCTCCTTGTGGAATCGATTACACGGAGGATTGGAATCGATTACACGGCGATTGATCAAGCCCTCAACCACCTCCCGAAACCGGATCGTGATGTCAGACCCCCGCTGTAGCGTCGGATCATGTCCAATCAGGCGGGGAGTACCGCACAGCCGGGCGAGCGGCGGCTCGCCGTGGTCGAGGGCGTCCTGGAGCGGATCACATACGCCAACGAGGAGAACGGCTACACGGTCGCCCGGGTCGACACCGGCAGAGGAGCCGGCGACCTCCTCACGGTCGTCGGCGCGCTGCTCGGTGCCCAGGTCGGCGAATCACTGCGCATGGAAGGCCGTTGGGGCTCCCACCCGCAGTACGGAAAGCAGTTCACGGTGGAGAACTACACGACGGTGCTCCCGGCCACCGTCCAGGGCATCCGCCGCTATCTCGGCTCGGGGCTGGTCAAGGGCATCGGCCCTGTCTTCGCCGACCGCATCACCCAGCACTTCGGCCTGGACACCCTGCAGATCATCGAGGAAGAGCCCAAGCGCCTCATCGAGGTCCCCGGCCTCGGCCCCAAGCGCACCAAGAAGATCGCCGACGCCTGGGAGGAGCAGAAGGCGATCAAGGAGGTCATGCTCTTCCTCCAGACCGTCGAGGTGTCCACCTCGATCGCCGTGCGCATCTACAAGAAGTACGGCGACGCCTCGATCTCCGTCGTCAAGAACCAGCCGTACCGCCTCGCCGCCGACGTGTGGGGCATCGGCTTCCTCACCGCCGACAAGATCGCCCAGTCCGTAGGCATCCCGCACGACAGCCCGGAGCGCGTCAAGGCAGGCCTCCAGTACGCACTGTCGCAGGCCACCGACCAGGGCAACTGCTACCTCCCCGAGGAACAGCTGATCGCCGACGCCGTGAAGCTGCTGCAGGTCGACACCGGCCTGGTCATCGAGTGCCTCGCCGAACTCGCCCAGCAGCCCGAGGACGGCGAGGACCCCGGTGTCGTACGGGAGAAGGTGCCGGGCCCGGACGGCGGGGACCCGGTGACGGCCGTGTATCTCGTCCCCTTCCACCGCGCCGAACTCTCCCTCTCCGCCCAGCTGTTGCGCCTGCTGCGCACCGACGAGGACCGGATGCCCGGCTTCCACGACGTGGCCTGGGACAAGGCGCTGGCCTGGCTGAAGGACCGTACGGGCGCCGAGCTCGCGCCCGAGCAGGAGGCCGCCGTCAAGCTGGCGCTGACCCGGAAGGTCGCCGTGCTGACCGGCGGCCCCGGCTGCGGCAAGTCCTTCACGGTCCGCTCGATCGTGGAGCTGGCCCGCGCCAAGAAGGCGAGGGTGGTCCTGGCCGCCCCCACGGGCCGCGCCGCCAAACGCCTGGCGGAGCTCACCGGGGCCGAGGCCTCCACGGTCCACCGCCTGCTGGAGCTGAAGCCCGGCGGTGACGCGGCGTACGACAAGGACCGCCCGCTCGACGCGGACCTGGTGGTCGTCGACGAGGCCTCCATGCTGGACCTGCTGCTCGCCAACAAGCTGGTGAAGGCGGTCCCGCCGGGCGCCCACCTCCTCTTCGTCGGGGACGTCGACCAACTGCCCAGCGTGGGCGCCGGCGAGGTGCTCCACGACCTGCTCGCCGACGGCAGCCCGATCCCCGCCGTGCGCCTGACGCGCGTGTTCCGCCAGGCCCAGCAGTCGGGGGTGGTGACGAACGCGCACCGGATCAACTCCGGGCAGCACCCGGTCACCGACGGCATGAAGGACTTCTTCCTCTTCGTCGAGGACGACACGGAGGAGGCGGGGCGGCTCACGGTGGATGTGGCGGCCCGTCGGATTCCGGCCAAGTTCGGGCTCGACCCCCGCCGGGACGTGCAGGTCCTCGCGCCCATGCACCGCGGCCCCGCCGGCGCCGGCACGCTCAACGGCCTGCTCCAGCAGGCCATCACCCCGGGCCGCCCCGACGTACCGGAGAAGCGGTTCGGCGGCCGGGTCTTCCGGGTCGGCGACAAGGTCACCCAGATTCGCAACAATTACGAGAAGGGCAAGAACGGTGTCTTCAACGGCACCGTCGGCGTGGTCACCTCGCTGGACCCGGTCGACCAGCGCCTGACGGTGCTGACGGACGAGGACGAGGAGGTCGCGTACGAGTTCGACGAACTGGACGAGCTGGCCCACGCGTACGCCGTCACCATTCACCGCTCCCAGGGGAGTGAATATCCCGCCGTGGTGATCCCCGTCACCACCGGAGCCTGGATGATGCTGCAGCGGAACCTGCTGTACACCGCGGTGACCCGGGCCAAGAAGCTGGTCGTCCTGGTCGGTTCGCGCAAGGCGATCGGCCAGGCGGTGCGCACGGTGTCGGCCGGGAGACGCTGCACGGCACTCGACTTCCGGCTCTCCCCGAGAGCCCTGTGAGAGCCCCCGCGACCCTTGTGCGGGCCGCCGGGCCGGGTTTGAGACAGGCATCACGAAAAATGATCGATCAAATGAGTCGTGAAGGTCACATAGCACTTCCGGATGGGGAATCAAGGGGGCAGGATGAGCAAGTTGACGGCACTCAGTGCCGTCGATAGGCCCGATGGTCGACCCCGAGTGCACTCTCCTGAGCCAATTGGGGGAAGGTAGAGACAGTCAGGGCAACCTCGAAGATGAGGCACTACGTCGGTGAGGGAAGACGTGAGCGACAACTCTGTAGTACTGCGGTACGGCGACGGCGAGTACACCTACCCGGTGATCGACAGCACCGTCGGCGACAAGGGCTTCGACATCGGGAAGCTGCGTGCCCAGACCGGGCTGGTGACCCTGGACAGCGGTTACGGGAACACCGCCGCCTATAAATCCGCGATCACCTACCTCGACGGCGAGGCGGGCATCCTGCGGTACCGCGGCTACCCGATCGAGCAGCTGGCGGAGCGCTCCACCTTCCTGGAGGTCGCCTACCTGCTGATCAACGGCGAGCTCCCGACCGTCGACGAGCTCTCCGTGTTCAAGAACGACATCACGCAGCACACCCTGCTGCACGAGGACGTCAAGAACTTCTACAAGGGCTTCCCGCGCGACGCCCACCCGATGGCCATGCTGTCCTCGGTCGTCTCGGCGCTGTCCACGTTCTACCAGGACAGCCACAACCCGTTCGACGAGAAGCAGCGCAACCTCTCGACGATCCGCCTGCTCGCCAAGCTCCCGACGATCGCGGCGTACGCGTACAAGAAGTCGATCGGCCACCCGTTCGTCTACCCGCGCAACGACCTCGGCTACGTCGAGAACTTCCTGCGCATGACCTTCTCGGTCCCGGCGCAGGAGTACGACCTCGACCCGGTCGTCGTCGCCGCCCTGGACAAGCTGCTGATCCTGCACGCGGACCACGAGCAGAACTGTTCGACGTCCACGGTCCGCCTGGTCGGCTCCTCGCAGGCGAACATGTTCGCGTCGATCTCGGCCGGCATCAACGCCCTGTGGGGCCCGCTGCACGGCGGCGCCAACCAGTCCGTCCTGGAGATGCTCGAGGGCATCCAGGCCAACGGCGGCGATGTCGACTCCTTCATCCGCAAGGTGAAGAACAAGGAGGACGGCGTCCGCCTGATGGGCTTCGGCCACCGGGTGTACAAGTCCTTCGACCCGCGCGCGAAGATCATCAAGGCGGCGGCGCACGACGTCCTCTCGGCCCTCGGCAAGTCCGACGAGCTGCTGGACATCGCGCTCAAGCTGGAGGAGCACGCGCTCTCGGACGACTACTTCGTCCAGCGCAACCTCTACCCGAACGTGGACTTCTACACCGGCCTGATCTACCGCGCCATGGGCTTCCCGACCGAGATGTTCACGGTCCTGTTCGCCCTCGGCCGCCTCCCGGGCTGGATCGCCCAGTGGCACGAGATGATCAAGGAGCCGGGCTCCCGCATCGGCCGCCCGCGCCAGATCTACACGGGTGTGGTGGAAAGGGACTTCGTCCCGGTCGAGGAGCGCTGATACGCCGCCGGTGACGGGGCCCGACCTGCTTTTAAGGGGCGCGGAGCCGCATCGATTTGCGGCTCCGCCGCGTGGGCGCGACAAGCCCCCACCGGCCTTCAGCCGAACGACGACCTGAGGACCCCAGTCCCCCCGGCTGAATCCGCGAAGCGAAAGGCGCCCTGGCGCCGGTCCCCCCACGGGCCGACGTCCAGGGCGCCTTCCCATGTCCCGGTGCGGATTCCCCCCACGGGATCCGGCCGGGCGCCTGTGAAGACAGCGCCTGAATCGCTGTCGAGTGCGGCGAGCGTTGAGCAGAATGAGCAAAACTCGCCGTACTCATGGTTGTGCGGTCTGCCGGGACAACGCACGCTCGGGAGGGCCGCTCAAAGCACCCCGGTGTACGTGGCCCCGGCAACGCACCTCTGAGGAAGTCCCCCAAGACATCCCCAGATGCCAGGAAACGCCCCCCAAGACGCTGCCTGACATCGCCAACTTAGACCTTCGAACCCCTTCGATGGTTACGTTCACATCACTGTGATCTGCGTCTCTTGCATTTGTCCGTTAGATACGCAAGAGCCCCGATGCGGCGATCGATGCCCAAGCGTAAGGATGATGCGCGAGCCTTGTGAAGAGCTTATGTGAGGCTGGCCCCGGACTCCAGAGGTGCTCTCACCTCGACTTCGGCTAACCGCCGGTAACCTCGGCGCGGTTCAACGGAACGTCCGCAGCCGGAGGCTGTTCGTCACCACGAACACCGACGAGAAGGCCATCGCGGCCCCGGCGATCATCGGATTCAGCAGGCCGGCGGCGGCCAGCGGCAGCGCGGCCACGTTGTACCCGAAGGCCCACACCAGGTTGCCCTTGATCGTGGCCAGTGTCCTGCGGGACAGCCGGATCGCGTCCGCGGCCACCCGCAGATCCCCGCGCACCAGTGTCAGATCGCCCGCCTCGATCGCCGCGTCCGTCCCGGTCCCCATCGCCAGACCCAGATCGGCGGTGGCCAGTGCGGCCGCGTCGTTGACCCCGTCGCCGACCATGGCGACCGTCCGCCCCTCGGCCTGGAGCCGCCGTACGGCCGCCACCTTGTCCTCGGGCATGACCTCCGCGATCACCTGCTCGATCCCGACCTCGCGCGCCACCGCCCGGGCGACCGTCCGGTTGTCCCCGGTCAGCAGCACGGGCGTGAGCCCCAGTGTGCGCAGTTCGCGCACCGCCTGGGCGCTGGTCTCCTTGACCGCGTCGGCGACGGCGACGACACCGCGTGCCACCCCGTCCCAGCCGACCACGACGGCGGTACGTCCGTCGCTCTCGGCCTCGGCCCTGGCGCGGACCAGCTCCTCGGGGAGCCCTTCGAAGAGCCGCCCCACGGCCACCTCACGGCCCTCCACGCGGCCGCGTACGCCCCGCCCGGGCACGTTCTCGAACTCCTCGACCCCCGGGAGCCGCCCGACCCGCTCCTCGGCGCCCAGGGCGATCGCCCGGGCGACGGGATGCTCGGAGGCGTGCTCGACGGCGCCCGCGAGCCGCAGCACCTCCTTCTCGTCTGTGCCGGCGACGGCGTACACCTCGCGCAGGGTCATCCGGCCAGTGGTGACCGTTCCGGTCTTGTCGAGTACGACGGTGTCGACGCGGCGCGTGGATTCCAGGACCTCCGGGCCCTTGATGAGGATGCCGAGCTGGGCGCCACGGCCCGTGCCGACCATCAGCGCGGTCGGCGTGGCCAGGCCCAGCGCGCACGGGCAGGCGATGATCAGGACCGCGACGGCCGCGGTGAACGCGGCCACGGTGTCGCCCGTGACGCCGAGCCACACCCCGAAGGTGCCGACGGCGATCAGCATCACGACCGGCACGAAGACCGCGGAGATCCGGTCGGCGAGCCGCTGCACCTCGGCCTTGCCGTTCTGCGCGTCCTCCACCAGCTTCGCCATCCGCGCGAGCTGGGTGTCGGCGCCGACCCGCGTGGCTTCGACGACCAGCCGCCCGCCGGCGTTGACCGTGGCCCCGGTGACGGCATCGCCCACGGCCACGTCCACCGGCACCGACTCACCGGTCAGCATCGAGGCGTCCACGGCGGACGCGCCCTCGACGACGGTGCCGTCGGTCGCGATCTTCTCCCCGGGCCGTACGACGAAACGATCCCCCACCGCCAGCCGGGACACGGGAATGCGCATTTCACGGCCGTCCCGCAGGACGGACACGTCCTTGGCGCCCAGCTCCATCAGCGCCCTGAGCGCCGCGCCCGCGCGGCGCTTGGAGCGGGCCTCCAGATAGCGCCCGAGCAGGATGAAGGCGACGACGCCCGAGGCGACCTCGAGGTAGATCGTGGAGGCCCCGTCCATGCGCGAGACGGTGAACCGGAACTCGTCGTGCATGCCCGGCATGCCCGCGTCGCCGAAGAACAGCGCCCACAGCGACCAGCCGAACGCGGCCAGGGTGCCGACCGAGACCAGCGTGTCCATGGTGGCCGCGCCGTGCCGGGCGTTCGTCCAGGCCGCCCTGTGGAAGGGCAGTCCGCCCCAGACGACCACGGGCGCGGCGAGCGTGAGCGCCAGCCACTGCCAGTTGTCGAACTGCAGGGCCGGGATCATCGACAGCAGGACGACGGGGAGCGCGAGCAGGGCGGAGACGGTGAAGCGCTGCCGGTAGGAGGCCGGTTCCGGGGCCTCGGCGGCCTCCTTTTCGGCGGGCTCCGGCTGCGGCGGGGGCGGCTGCTCGGCCGTGTATCCCGTCTTCACCACGGTGGCGATCAGATCGGCGACCTGGATGCCCGCGGGGTAGGTGACCTTCGCCTTCTCCGTCGCGAAGTTCACCGTGGCGCTGACGCCGTCCATGCGGTTGAGCTTCTTCTCGACGCGGGCCGCGCAGGAGGCGCAGGTCATCCCGCCGATGAGCAGCTCCACCTCGGAGGCGTCCGCTGCCGTGCGTATCGGTGCCGGTGTCTGAGTGGTGGCGCTGCTCATCTCGGGCTCCCGGGTCTCGGTCAGACCTGGCCGACGAGCTCGAAGCCCGCCTCGTCCACCGCGGCGCGCACGGCGGTCTCGTCGAGCGGGGCCGCGGAGACGACGGTGACCTCACCGGACGCGGCGACGGCCGTCACCGAGCTGACGCCGGGAAGCTCGCGGATCTCACTGGAGACGGAACCCTCGCAGTGTCCGCAGCTCATGCCGCTCACCTTGTAGACAGCGGTGACGGTTCCCGGGGTGTCGGTCTGGGCGGTCATGTCGTTCTCCTCATCGAGGCGTGTGGGGCTGCGGGGGCCCACGGGAGGCCCTCCACTTCTCACACTATACCCCTAGGGGGTACCCATCCAAGGAGGGGTGCCACCGTCAGACCGTGCGCGTCGCGGCGGTGCCCGTGCCTTCAGGGGTGCCCAGCCGGCCGCCGACCAAGGGCTCCAGATAGCGGATCAGTACGTTCTTGATCTCCCGGGTGTATGCGTCGCGCTCGGCGCCCTCGTGGGCGAGCACCAGCTCCAGGCCCGCCTTGTACATGCCGAGGCAGACATGCGCGGTGCGGGTGACCTCGGCCGGGGGTGCCTCCGGCAGCAGTGAGGACAGCAGGGCCTCGATCCGGGAGACCAGGGTCGCGTGCAGGGCGTCGTGCTCCTCGGCGATCCGGCCCGGGATGTCGGGCCCGTGCATCAGCGCGAAGAACACCGGGTGGTCGCAGTTGAAGGCGATGAACCGGTCCACGGCGGCACCGACCGCCTCCTCCAGCGGGGTCGTCGGGTCGACCGGCGCGAGCGCCTCGCCGTACGTCTCCCGCATCTCGTGCATCAGCCGGTCGCCCAGCTCGATCGCGATCGCTTCCTTGTTCGGGAAGAACTGGTACAGCGTGCCCGGCGAGACGCCGGCCTCGCGGGCGATGGCGTTGGTGCTGGCCGCCGTGTAGCCGGTGGTGCAGAAGACCGAGGCGGCGGCCTCCAGGAGCTGGGCGATGCGGCGCTCGCCGCGCGCCTGGCGGCGGCGCGGCTGTTCCTTCTGTGAGTTCTCGGGCACGCGTTATCCCCAGCTCTCCGAACGCGATTGACAAACACGAGCGGTCGCTCGCATTCTGGGTCCAGACGAAACGCGAGCGCTGTCTCGTGTTTGCCAGTTTATGGTTTCCACGGTGAAGGGGACACCGCACGATGACCGAAGTCAACAAGCCACCGCGCCCTGGCGGCTGGACCCGCTTCGTGACCGCCCGCCCGCGGCTCTCACTCCTTGTGGCCCTGGTCATCACCGCGCTCGCCGTGCTGGCCGGCAGCGGAGTCGCCGACCGCCTCGGCAGCGGCGGCTGGGAGGACCCGGACGCCCAGTCCACCTATGCGACCAAGGCGCTTGAGCGCGAGTTCCCGGACTCCCAGCCCAATCTGCTGCTGCTCGTCGACGCGGGCCGCTCCTCGGTGGACGATCCGGCCGTCGCCGCCCAGGCCCGGCGCCTCACCGAGCGCCTGGCCGCTGAGAAGGGCGTCATAGGCGTCGGCTCCTACTGGCAGTCCAAGTCGCCGGCCCTCCGCGCGAAGGACGGCCATGAGGCGTTGATCGCCGCGCACATCACCGGCGACGAGAAGGCGATGGGCGACACCCTGGACCGCATCGCGCCCCACTACCGCGGCACACACGGCCCGGTGCAGGTGAAGGTCGGCGGCCAAGTCGCCGTGCGGCACGAGATGCAGACGATCATCAAGGAGGACCTGACCCGCGCCGAGATGATCGCCCTGCCGGTGACGCTCGTGCTGCTGGTGATGGTCTTCGGCTCGGCGATCGCCGCCCTGCTGCCGCTGGGCATCGGCATCGTCGCGATCCTCGGTACGAACGCGGTGCTGCGCGGCCTGACGGAGTTCACCGACGTCTCCGTCTTCGCGATGAACCTCACCACGGCCCTCGGCCTGGGCCTGGCCATCGACTACGCGCTGTTCATCGTCCGCCGCTTCCGTGAGGAACTGTCCACGGGAGCCGATCCGTTGACGGCGGTGGGCACCACCCTGCGCACGGCCGGCCGCACAGTCCTCTTCTCCTCCCTCACGGTCGCGGTCTCCCTCGCGGCGATGCTGCTGTTCCCGCAGTACTTCCTGCGGTCCTTCGCCTACGCCGGCATAGCGGTGGTCCTGCTGGCCGCCGCGGCCGCGCTGATCCTGCTCCCGGCAGCCCTGGTGCTGCTCGGACACCGGGTCAACTCCCTGGATCTGCGCCGCCTGTTCCGGCGCGGACGGGCACCGAAGGCCTCCGGCGAGGAGGGCACGGCATGGGCGCGGATGGCCACCCTCGTGATGCGCCGGGCCCCGCTCTTCGCCGTGGCGACCACCGCTGTCCTGATCGTCCTCGGACTGCCCTTCCTGGGCGTGAAGTTCGGCACCGCGGACGACCGCCAGCTCCCCTCGACCGCAGAGTCCCACGTGGTTCAGCAGCACATACGCGACGGCTTCCCGGGCAGCCCCGGCGGCGGCCTGGAGGTACTCGCCGAGGGCAGCTCGACCCCCGCCCAGTACACCGCGTACAAGGACCGGATAGCTGATCTGCCCGGCGTGCTGAGGGTCGACGGCCCGCTGGTGAAGGGCCAGTCGGCGTACTTCACCGTGCTGCCGAAGGGGGAGGCCGTGGACGACGCGGCCCAACGCCTGGTGGGTGAACTGCGCGCCACCCACGCCCCCTTCGCCACCAAGGTGACCGGCACGGCGGCCGTCCTGGTCGACTCCAAGCACGCGATAGCCGAGCGCCTGCCCTGGGCGGCCGCCTTCATCGCGATCGTGACCCTGCTCCTGGTCTTCCTGCTGACCGGCAGCGTGCTGATACCCATCCAGGCGGTGGTGCTCAACGCGCTCAGTCTGACCGCCATGTTCGGCGCGGTGGTCTGGGTCTTCCAGGACGGCCACCTGTCCGGCCTGCTCGGCTTCACCAGCCCCGGCTCCATAGAGACCACCCTGCCGGTCCTGATGTTCTGCGTGGCCTTCGGCCTCTCCATGGACTACGGCGTCTTCCTGCTGTCCCGCATCAAGGAGGAGTACGACAGGACGGGCGACCACAACGAGGCGGTCCGCCACGGCCTGCAGCGCACGGGCGGCCTGATCACGGCGGCGGCGGTGATCCTGGCGGTCGTGATGGTCGCCATCGGCACCTCCCGGGTCACCAACACCAAGATGCTGGGCCTGGGCATCGCCCTGGCGGTGCTGATGGACGCGATGATCGTACGGAGCCTGCTGGTACCGGCGGTCATGCGGCTGACGGGGCGGGCAACCTGGTGGGCGCCGGGGCCGCTGCGGAGGTTCCATGAGCGGTTCGGCCTGAGCGAGGGCGAGGACGAGCGCCCCCATGGGGACGCGGCGAGCGGCGCGAGCAGCCACGATGTACCCGCAGACACGAACGGCGAGGGGAGCCCCCATGCGGGCAGTGGTAGTCGAGAAGTACGGGAGCCGGCCCGACGTAAGTGAGGTCCCCGACCCCCGCCCCGCCGACCACGGCGTGGTCGTCCGGGTCGAGGCAACCGGCCTCTGCCGAAGCGACTGGCACGGCTGGCAGGGCCACGACCCGGACATCACCCTGCCGCACGTACCGGGCCATGAACTCGCGGGTGTCATCGAGGCAGTGGGCGCCCGAGTGACCGCCTGGCACCCCGGCGACCGCGTCACCGTCCCCTTCGTCTGCGCCTGCGGCAGCTGCACGGCCTGCGCCGCCGGCGACCAGCAGGTCTGCGAGCGCCAGACCCAGCCCGGCTTCACACACTGGGGCTCCTTCGCGCAGTACGTGGCGCTGGACCACGCGGACGTGAACCTGGTGGCCGTCCCGGAGGGCCTGTCGTTCGCCACCGCGGCAGCGCTGGGCTGCCGGTTCGCCACGGCGTTCCGCGCGGTGGTGCAGCAGGGCCGGGTGGCGGCGGGGGAGTGGGTCGCGGTGCACGGCTGCGGGGGTGTGGGCCTGTCCGCGGTGATGATCGCGGCGGCATCGGGGGCGCGGGTGATCGCGGTGGACGTATCGCCTCAGGCCCTGGACCTGGCGCGGAAGTTCGGCGCGACGGAGTGCGTGGACGCGACACGGACACCGGACACGGCCGCGGCGATCCGCGAGCTGACCGGCGGCGGCGCGCAGCTGTCCCTCGACGCTCTCGGCTCGCCCGCCACCTGCGCCGCCTCGGTGAACGGCCTGCGCCGCCGCGGACGCCACATCCAGGTGGGCCTGCTCCCGTCACCCACCGGCACGACCCCCGTCCCGATGGCCCGAGCGATCGCCCTGGAGCTCGAACTCCTCGGCAGCCACGGCATGGCGGCGCACACCTACCCCCCGATGCTGGAGCTGGTCAGAGCGGGAGTGCTCCGCCCCGACCTGCTGGTCACGTCCACCATCACCCTGGACGCGACCCCCGACGCGCTGGCAGCGATGGGGACGGCTCCGGGGGCGGGGGTGACGGTCATCGAGCCGTGGCTCGTAGACGCGCAGGGCGCGTTGCGCCGCTCATGAGACGACTGCGCCCCACTGGTCAGGTGGGGCACAGGTCCTTTTTCAAGAGGTCAGAGAGCCAGAAGACCGCGAGGCCAGGGTGGTCAGGCGGTCAGGAAGCCGGGTGGTCACGGGCTTCGTCGTCTCTGCGGCCGCGGTTTCCGGGCCGGGAGGCGACCCAGGCCCGGACCGTGTCCGCGTACCAGAAGGGCTTGCCGCCCTCGACATGGTCGGGCGGCGGCAGCAGCCCGTGCTTGCGGTAGGACCGCACGGTGTCCGGCTGCACCCTGATGTGCGCCGCGATCTCCTTGTACGACCAGAGCCTTCGGTCGGTCATGGGTAGCACCTCCCCGCGCGCACCGCGGGGGCGGCCGGGGACGGCCGTCGGGGGAACCGGGCGCTGCGCTGGCGATCACAGATCTGTGCCTGGTCAACGACGGAGCGTGAGGGGAGGGCAGGGTCTGTGGGACGGGTGTGACGCAAGCCTCGCGCACATGCGACACCCGTGACAGGGAAGTGGTGTTTGTGACACGAGCGCTGCAAACGCGCGGGCGGGATCGGAAGCGTGGTGGGTTGACATCGCCGAGGTGGGCCGGACCCGCTGCGCCGGGCCCGGCCCACCAGGCCCCCCGCTTCCCCGTGGAGGTGCCGTCGGAGACCTCCCCCCGGGATCTCCCGCCGGACGATCAGGGTGCATTCAGCGCACCCTGCCGGTCTTGGAAAAAAGCGAACTTCGCGTGGACGTGAGCAACAGACTCGTCGCCTCGCCGGTCATCCGGTCCGCCGCGGGCGCACCCGGCTGGGACACCGACGGAATCACCCGGGCCATGGTGAATTCCCGCGGGGTGCACCCCGTCATGGCCTTGAACTCACCGCTCAGATGCGCCTGGTCGTAGAAGCCGCAGATCGCCGCCGTCTCCGCCTGTCCGCGCCCCTGAGCCAGCAACCGCCGCGCCCGCTGCAGCCGCAGGACCCGTGCCGCGACCTTCGGCCCGAGCCCGATCTGCTCCCGGAACCGGCTCTCCAACTGCCGTACGCTCCAGCCGACCTCGTCGGCGAGCGACCGCACCGGCACCGCACCCCACGTCCGTACCAGCTCCGACCAGGCCCGCACGACCCGTGCCGAACTCGGCGTCCCGGCCTGCGACCAGCGCACCAGCACCTCGTCGAGCAGCCCGAACCGCTGCTCCCACGTCGGCAACGCGGCCAGCGCGGCGGAGAGTTCGCCGATGGTGCCCCGACGGTCGCCCGCTCGCCGTGTGCCCAGGACGTGCGGGAGGTCGTCGGGGGCGAGGGTGCGGTCGACGAGTTCGTACAGCGGGGTCCCGAAGAGGGTGAACGCCGTCCACGGCATCATCAGCACCTCGATGCCCGACAGCCGCCCGCCGTGCTCACCGAGGGCGGGCGTGGTCGTCGGCCCGGCGAACACGGACACCAGCTCCACCGGCGCCCGCCCCGCCCGCGTCACCGTGACGGCCTGCTCGAACCCGAGCATCAACGTCGCCGCCCCGATCGGCGCCTCCAGCCGGCGTCGCGGCCGGTCCAGGGCAAGCCTGATGCCGCGGTAACTGATGACAGCGGGCCGCAGTCGTGGGTTCGGCCGCGCGAGCACCGTTTCCCAGGAACCCCAAGGCCCTCGCCCAGACCGGCTGCGCACTCCGTCCGTCATCCGCCCTCCCGTGCCGAGCCGAGGGCCCCATGCTACGAGCGGCAAGCACAACTGCCGCGGGGGCGCGGGACAGTGTCAATGTGCGGCTCCGCCGCGACGGGGGAGCGACCGGCCACGTACAAGTGGCACTCGCACTACTGCAGATCCCGGCACATCCGAAGGCGTTCCTAGGCCCCGCAGGACCGGAGGAACGCCCGCGTCCTCTGCGCAATCGGCAGCGGAGCGCTGGGCTCACACGGATACATGTCCTGCTCGACGATGGCGAAGAGATCCACGTCCAGCTTCTGCGCAGCCTCCAGCACCGGCCCCAGCGCCGGAACCCCCGCCGGCGGCTCACACATCACACCTCGCGCCACCGCAGGCCCGAACGGCACCTGGTTGGCCCGGACGTCGGCAAGGATCTCCGGGTCCACCTGCTTGAGGTGCAGATACCCGATCCGCTCCCCATACGTCTCGATCAGCTTGACGCTGTCCCCGCCGCAGTACGCGTAGTGCCCCGTGTCCAGGCACAGCGACACCAGAGCGGAGTCCGTCCCGTCCAGGAAACGGACGACGTTCTCCTCGCTGTCGATATGCGTGTCGGCATGCGGGTGGACGACGATCTGCAGCCCGTACCGCTCCCGCACCTCGTGCCCGAGCCGCTCGGTCAGCGAGGTCAGATTCCGCCACTGTTCGGCCGTGAGCGTGTCCGGCTCCAGCACCTCACCGGTCTTGTCGTCCCGCCAGAAGGACGGGATGACCACCAGGTGGGAGGCGCCCATGGCCTGCGCGAGCACCGCGTTGTCCGCGACGTGCGCCCAGGTCTTCTCCCAGACCGCCTCGCCGTGGTGCAGGCCCGTGAACACGGTTCCCGCCGACACCTTCAGGCCGCGCCTCGAGGTCTCCTCGGTGAGCACGGCCGGGTCGGTCGGCAGGTACCCGTACGGGCCCAGCTCGATCCACTCGTAGCCGGACTGCGCGACCTCGTCGAGGAAGCGCTGCCAGGGGACCTGCTGCGGGTCGTCGGGGAACCACACACCCCAGGAGTCGGGAGCCGACCCGATCCGGATGCGGGACAGTGAGGAAGAGGAGGGCGACAACGACGTCATGCCGGTCAGCTTCCGTGCACGTAGTAAGCGCTGTCAAGGTCTCGTCCGAATGTCTGGACAAAACATTGACAGGGCTCCGTATGCGGGGCTAGAAACGCGGGGAGAGCCGTGACGAAGGGAAGCCGATGGCGTACGACCTGATCACCATGGGGCGGATCGGGGTGGACCTGTATCCGCTCCAGACAGGTGTCCCGCTGCCGCAGGTGACGAGCTTCGGCAAGTTCCTCGGTGGCTCGGCGACCAACGTCGCGGTCGCCGCGGCCCGCCTCGGACGCCGTACGGCGGTGATCACACGCACCGGCGACGACCCCTTCGGCGCCTATCTGCACGAGGCCCTGCGGGGCTTCGGCGTCGACGACCGCTGGGTCACCCCGGTCCCCGGTCTGCCCACCCCGGTCACCTTCTGCGAGATCTTCCCGCCGGACGACTTCCCGCTGTACTTCTACCGGCAGCCCAAGGCCCCCGACCTGGAGATAGACGCCCACGAGCTCGATCTCGACGCCATCCGCGACGCCCGGATCTTCTGGGTCACCGGCACCGGTCTGAGCGAGGAGCCCAGCCGTACGGCGACGCTGGCGGCCCTCGCCCACCGCGCGAAGGCCGGTACGACGGTCTTCGACCTCGACTGGCGCCCCATGTTCTGGAAGGACCCCGCAGCCGCCCGCCCCTTCTACAAGGAGGCCCTGCGCCACACCACCGTCGCCGTGGGCAACCTCGACGAGGTGGAGGTCGCCACCGGAGTGCGTGAACCGCAGGCCGCCGCCCAGGCGTTGCTGGACGCGGGTGTCGAACTCGCCGTCGTCAAACAGGGCCCCAAGGGCGTCCTCGCCGTCAACAGCAAGGGCGAGTCCGCCGAGGTCCCGCCGCTCCCGGTGAACGTCCTCAACGGGCTCGGTGCCGGCGACGCCTTCGGCGGCTCCCTCTGCCACGGTCTGCTGGAGGGCCGGGACCTGGAGACGATCATGCGGCACGCCAACGCGGCCGGCGCGATCGTCGCCTCCCGACTGGAGTGCTCCTCCGCCATGCCGACGCCGGACGAGATCGAAGCCGCCCTCAAGGCCGGAGCCGTGCTGTGAGTACCCGCAAGCGCCGCAAGGGCGCGGACGAGACGTACGACACCGGCTGCCTGGGCATGACCGTGGTGCCGAGGAGCGAGTCCGCTCCCGCACCCCCGACCGTGGACGTCGGCGAACTCGTCCGCATCCGTGCCCACCGCCCCGAGGCGATAGCCGAGGCCGCCGCCCGCCGCACCCGCAGGCCGCTCCTCGGCGACTCCGGCCGGCTGATGATCGTCGCCGCCGACCACCCGGCCCGCGGCGCCCTCGGTGTCGGCGACCGCAGGCTCGCCATGGCCAACCGCGCCGACCTGCTGGAACGCCTCTGCCTCGCGCTCTCCCGGCCCGGCGTCGACGGCGTCCTCGCCACCGCCGACATCCTCGACGACCTGCTGCTCCTCGGCGCCCTCGACGGCAAGGTCGTCATGGGCTCGATGAACCGCGGCGGCCTCCAGGGCGCCAGCTTCGAGCTCGACGACCGCTTCACCGGCCACCGCGCCGAGGACATCGAGCGCCTCGGCTTCGACGCCGGCAAGCTGCTCCTGCGCATCGACTACGACGACCCGGGCTCCCTGAACACGCTGGAGTCCACGGCCCGCGCCATCGACGACATGGCCGCGCGCAGGCTTCCCGTCTTCGTCGAGCCGTTCATCAGCAGGCGTACGGACGAGGGCCGGCTGAAGAACGACCTGTCCGCCGAGGCCGTCACCAGGTCCATCGCCATCGCCTCGGGCCTGGGCGGCACGTCGGCCTACACCTGGCTGAAGCTGCCGGTCACCGAGAACCCGGACGACATGGCCCAGGTCATGGAGACCTCCACGCTGCCTGCCGTCCTGCTCGGCGGCGAGGTCGGCGACGACCAGGACGGCGCGTACGAGAAGTGGCGGGGCGCCCTGCAACTTCCCACCGTGCGCGGCCTGGTGGTCGGCCGTTCGCTGCTGTACCCGGCGGACGGCGATGTGGCCGCCGCCGTGGACACCGCCGTAGGACTGCTGTGAGGGCCGCATGACCGGCAAGGAGCTGTACGTCGCGCGGGGCACCACCGAGGATGCCGACCACGCGCTCCACATCGACCCCGAGCGGGCCGGCTGGACGTACTGCAGCCTGCGGATCGTCGAGCTGGAGCCGGGTGGTACCCACACCTTCACCACCGGCACCAGTGAGTGGATCGTGCTTCCGCTGCGGGGCGGATGTACCGTGCGCACAGCCGACGGCACTACGGACGAAGAGTTCCAACTCCTGGGCAGGGAAAGCGTGTTCGCGTCGGTCACCGACTTCGCGTACGCACCCCGTGACGCCCGGGTCCAGATCGCCTCCGGCGCGGGAGGCCGCTTCGCCCTGGCAGGAGCGAAGTGCGAGCGACAACTCCCCGCCCGCTACGGCCCCGCGCCGGAGGTCCCCGTCGAAGAGCGCGGCAGCGGCAACCGGCTGCGGCACGTCCGCAACTTCGCCTCCGCCGACGCCTTCGACTGCGACAAGCTCATCGCCGTCGAGGTGATCACCCCCGGCGGCAACTGGTCCTCGTACCCGCCGCACAAGCACGACGAGCACCGGCCGGGTGTGGAGGCGGAGCTGGAGGAGATCTACTACTTCGAGATCGACGGCCCGAACGGTTTCGGCTATCAGCGCGTATCCCCCTCCCGTGAGGGCGGATCGGACGTCCTCGCGGAGGTCCGCTCCGGTGACGCCGTCCTCGTCCCCGACGGCTGGCACGGCCCGTCCATCGCCCAGCCCGACCACGACATGTACTACCTCAATGTCATGGCGGGCCCGGGGGAGACCCGGGAGTGGCGGATCTGCTTCCATCCGGAACATACGGAGGGTTACCGATGACGTCCTCAACGACGAGGCTCACGGTCGCGCAGGCACTCGTCCGCTTCCTGTCGGCCCAGTACACCGAGCGCGACGGCGTCCGGCAGCGGCTGATCGGCGCCACCTGGGGCATCTTCGGCCACGGCAACGTGGCGGGGATCGGTCAGGCACTCGTCGAGTACGCCGACGACATGCCGTTCCACCAGGGCCGCAACGAGCAGGCCATGGTGCACGCGGCGGTCGGTTACGCGAGGCAGTCGGGCCGCCTGTCCACCCACGCGGTGACGACCTCCATCGGTCCGGGCGCCACCAACCTCGTCACGGGCGCCGCCCTCGCGACCGTCAACCACCTCCCGGTCCTGCTCCTGCCCGGCGACGTCTTCGCCACCCGCCCCGCCGACCCGGTGCTCCAGCAGCTCGAAGTCCCGTACGCCGGTGATGTGTCGGTCAACGACAGCCTGCGCCCGGTGTCGAGGTACTTCGACCGCGTCACCCGGCCGGAAGCCCTGATCCCCTCGGCCCTGAACGCCATGCGTGTGCTCACCGACCCCGTCGAGACCGGCGCCGTGACCCTGGCCCTCCCGCAGGACGTCCAGGCCGAGGCCTTCGACTGGCCGGAGGAGTTCTTCGCCGAGCGCACCTGGGTCGTACGGCGTCCGGGTGCCGACCCGGCCGAACTCGCCGAGGCCGTACGGGCGATCAGGTCCGCGCGCAGGCCGCTCGTCATCGCGGGCGGCGGTGTCCACCACAGCCGCGCCGAGGAGGCCCTCGCCGAGTTCGCCGAGGCCACCGGCATCCCGGTCGCCTCCACCCAGGCCGGCAAGGGCTCCCTGCGCCACGACCACCCGCAGGACGTCGGCGGCATCGGCCACACCGGCACGGCGACCGCGAACGAACTCGCCCGCACCGCCGACCTGGTGATCGGCGTGGGGACCAGGTACACCGACTTCACCACGGCCTCCGGCACCCTCTTCACCGGCGAGGGCGTGCGCTTCCTCAACCTCAACATCGCGCCCTTCGACGGCCACAAGCTGGCCGGTCTGCCCCTGATCGCGGACGCCCGCAGCGGCCTCCAGGAGCTGACCGCGGCCCTCGACCTGCACGCGTACGAGGTCGCGGCCTCCTACGTCACCGAGTACACCGAGGACAAGGAGCGCTGGGAACAGCGCGTCGACGCCTGCTACGAGGCCGACGAGCCGGACGTACGCCCGACGCAGCCGCAGGTCCTCGGCGCCCTGGACGCGCTGGTGGACGAGTCGGACGTGATCATCAACGCGGCCGGCTCCCTCCCCGGCGACCTGCACAAACTGTGGCGGGCGCGCTCGCGGGACCAGTACCACCTGGAGTACGGCTACTCCTGCATGGGCTACGAGATACCCGCCGCGATCGGCGTGAAGCTGGCCGCCCCGGACCGGCCCGTGTGGGCGCTGGTCGGCGACGGCACGTATCTGATGATGCCGACGGAGATCGTGACCGCCGTACAGGAGGGCATCGCGATCAAGATCCTCCTGATCCAGAACCACGGATACGCGTCCATCGGCGGCCTGTCCGAGTCGGTGGGTGGCGAGCGGTTCGGCACCGCCTACCGCTTCCCGTCGGACGACGGTACGTACACGGGGGCGCCGCTGCCCGTGGATCTCGCCGCCAACGCCGCAAGCCTCGGCATGCGCGTGCTGCGCGCGAAGACCGTGGCGGACCTGCGGACGGCGCTCGCCGAGGCGCGCGCCGCCGACACACCCACATGTGTCTACGTCGAGACCGAAACGGCCGACACTGTGTCGGGCCCGCCGCCGGCGCAGGCCTGGTGGGATGTACCTGTGGCCGAGACCGCTACCCGACCGTCGGCGGTGAAGGCCCGTGAGCTGTACGAACGGCACGTCTCGACCCGACGCCGCCATCTGTGAAGGAGAAACCGGTCATGACGAAGATCGTCAACCACTGGATCGGCGGCAAGACCGTCGAAGGCGCGTCGGGCACGTACGGGCCGGTCACCGACCCTGCGACCGGCGCGGTCACCACGAAGGTCGCCTTCGCCTCGGTCGACGAGGTCGACGCGGCGGTCGCCGCCGCGAAGGACGCCTTCGCCACCTGGGGCACCTCTTCGCTCGCGAAGCGGACCTCGATCCTGTTCAAGTTCCGGGCGCTGCTGGAGGCGAACCGGGACGCGATCGCCGAGCTGATCACCGCCGAGCACGGCAAGGTGCACAGTGACGCGCTGGGCGAGGTCGCGCGCGGCCTGGAGATCGTCGACCTGGCGTGCGGGATCACCGTGCAGCTGAAGGGCGAGCTGTCGACCGAGGTGGCCAGCCGCGTGGACGTCTCGTCCATCCGCCAGCCGCTCGGCGTCGTCGCGGGCATCACGCCGTTCAACTTCCCGGCGATGGTCCCGATGTGGATGTTCCCGATCGCCATCGCGACCGGCAACACCTTCGTCCTCAAGCCCTCCGAGAAGGACCCGTCGGCGTCCATCAAGCTCGCCGAGCTGCTCGCGGAGGCCGGTCTGCCGGACGGCGTCTTCAACGTCGTGCACGGCGACAAGGTGGCCGTGGACCGCCTCCTGGAGCACCCGGACGTCAAGGCGGTGTCGTTCGTCGGCTCCACCCCCATCGCCCGCTACATCCACACCACCGCCGCCGCGAACCACAAGCGCGTGCAGGCCCTGGGTGGCGCCAAGAACCACATGCTGGTCCTGCCGGACGCCGACCTTGACGCGGCCGCCGACGCCGCCGTGTCGGCCGCCTACGGCTCCGCGGGCGAGCGCTGCATGGCCATCTCCGCGGTCGTCGCGGTCGGCTCCATCGGCGACGAGCTGGTGGACAAGATCCGCGAGCGCGCCGAGAAGATCAAGATCGGCCCCGGCAACGACCCCACCTCCGAGATGGGCCCCCTGATCACGAAGGTCCACCGCGACAAGGTGGCCTCCTACGTCACCGGCGCGGCGGCCGAGGGCGCCGAGGTCGTGCTCGACGGCACCGGCTACACCGTCGAGGGCTTCGAGGACGGCCACTGGATCGGCATCTCGCTCCTGGACAAGGTGCCCACGTCCGCGAAGGCCTACCAGGACGAGATCTTCGGCCCGGTCCTGTGCGTCCTGCGCGTGGACACCTACGAGGAAGGCGTGGCCCTCATCAACGCCTCGCCGTTCGGCAACGGCACCGCGATCTTCACCCGGGACGGCGGCGCCGCCCGCCGCTTCCAGCTGGAGATCGAGGCCGGCATGGTCGGCGTGAACGTCCCGATCCCGGTCCCCGTCGGCTACCACAGCTTCGGCGGCTGGAAGGACTCCCTCTTCGGCGACCACCACATCTACGGCAACGACGGCACGCACTTCTACACCCGCGGCAAGGTCGTCACCACCCGCTGGCCGGACCCGGCCGACGCCCCGGCGGGCGTGGACCTGGGCTTCCCGCGCAACCACTGACGCAGGAGTCAGGGGCCGTCCGCCATGCGGACGGCCCCATTTTTTTCGGGCGCCCGCTGCGATTCCCGTAGCGGGACAAGCGCCCACACCGACCGGCCCGTTGTGTCGTAATCAACATCCGTAAGGTCATCTGGCTACGGATTCTGTAGGTGAAGAAGCATTGACGCGACGGTTTCCGTCGAGGTTCCATGCAGCCACCCAGCCGCCGGAGGCATCCGCACGAGTCGATCGGAATCCGCCGTATGACCGACACGCTCCGCCCTGTCGACACCGCCGTCCCGGAGACGGCGGCAGGCAGCCCCAAGGCCCTCAAACGCTCCATCGGGGTGGTCGGCGGCACGCTCCTCACCCTCTCCTGCGTGACCCCGGCCTCCACGCTCTTCGTGGTCGTCCCGGATCTGTTCGGCTCGCTCGGCACCGCCACCGCCCTGACGATCGCCATCGGCTCCCTCCTCTGTATCGCCGTGGCGTTCTGCTACTCGGAGCTGGGCACCCTGATCCCCAGCGCGGGCGGTGAGTACGCGATGGTCTCGACGATGGCCGGGCGGCTCGCGGGCTGGCTCGTCTTCGTTCTCTCCCTCCTGGTCGTCATGATCGTCCCGCCGGTGATCGCGATGGGCACGGCCGACTACCTGGCCCCTGTCGTGCACCTCGACCCGGCGATCGCGGGCGCCGGCGTCATGCTCCTGGCGACGCTCGCCGGTCTGCTCGACCTGCGGGCCAACGCCTGGATCACCGGCATCTTCCTGGTCCTGGAGGTCATCGCGGCGGCCGTGGTGGCGGTCCTGGGCTTCGCACACAGCGAGCGGGGCGCCGGGAGCCTGGTCTCCATGCAGGTGGCGGGCTCCGGCGGCCACACGGACACGGTGACGGCCATGCTCGTGGTCTCAGGCCTCGCGATCGCCCTGTTCGTCACCCAGGGCTTCTCGACCGCGGTCTACCTCTCAGAGGAACTGGAGCACCCGCGCCGCAACGTCGCCCGCACGGTCCTGGCCACCCTCGCCATCTCGACGGTGATCATCCTGGTCCCGGTGGTGGCGATCACCATGGGTGCCTCGGACCTCTCCACGCTGACCGGCGGCGACATCAGCTCCATGGTCACCGCCTGGTCCAACTCCGCGGTCGGCACCTTCGTCAGCCTCTGCGTGGCCCTCGCGATCATCAACGCGGGCATCGTCATGGTCATCCAGAACTCCCGTGTCCTGTTCGCCTCGGCCCGCGACAAGGCCTGGCCGGAGCCCGTCAACAACGTCTTCGCCAAGCTGGGCCGCTTCGGCTCCCCCTGGGTCGCCACCCTCGCCGTCGGAGTCCCCGGCGCCCTGCTCTGCTTCGTGAACCTGGACACCCTGTACGGCGTCACGGGCGTCTCGGTGACGGGCATGTACCTCCTGGTCGCGGTAGCGGCACTCCTCTCCCGCCGCGGCTCCCACAAACACACCCCCGCCTGGCGGATGCCTCTGTGGCCGGCGATGCCGGTGCTGCTGATCGCGGTCCTGGCGTACATCCTCAGCCAGCAGGAGACGAGCTATCTGCTGTGGACGGGCGGCATCACGGCGGCTGCCACTCTGTACTGGGCCTTCTACCTGCGCCCGCGCCGCGAGTCCCGGTGGCTTGTCTCGCTTCCCGAAGACCAGCGTTCCTAGGGGCGCGAGGAACTGCGCGACAAGCCACGACGCAGCCGCAACCGGCGAACCACGGAAGCGACCGAGTTCGTAGCCGTACACCAGTCGCGGTACAGGGAGACCACCCCGTACTCCCACGGGCTACCCCCGGCTCACCCCCCGGTCTGCCCCAACTGTCAGAGACGCCCCGTACCGTTGAGACATGGATCTTCGACTGCCCCGCCTGCGAGGGCTGCTTCGGGGGCCCCGGCGGCTGCTCGCCGCCGGGGCCGCCGTCGTCGTACTCGCAGGCGCGGGGACGTGGACGGCCGTCGCCTCGGACGACAAGGCCCCGGTGCGGCGGACCGACCGCATCATGGCGATGGACGGGGTGCGGATCGACACCTCGTACTTCACCCCCGCCTCCACCGGCGGACGCCACCCCGCCGTCCTGCTCGCCCACGGCTTCGGCGGCAGCAAGCAGGACGTCCGGCAGCAGGCGGAGGACCTGGCGTCAGACGGTTACGCGGTGCTCACCTGGTCGGCCCGCGGCTTCGGGAAGTCCACCGGCAAGATCGGACTGAACGACCCGAAGGGCGAGGTCGCCGACGTCTCCAAGCTGATCGACTGGCTCGCCGAGCAGCCCCAGGTCCAGCTCGACAAGCCCGGCGACCCCCGCGTGGGCGTCGCGGGCGCCTCGTACGGCGGCGCGATCTCCCTGCTGGCAGCGGGGTACGACCACCGGGTGGACGCCACAGCCCCGGCGATCACGTACTGGAACCTGGCGGACGCCCTGTTCCCGAACGGCGTCTTCAAGAAGCTGTGGGCGGGCATCTTCATCAACTCCGGCGGCGGCTGCGGCAGGTTCCAGCCCGAGCTGTGCCGGATGTACGAGCGGGTCGCGGAGTCCGGCAAGCCGGACGCCCGGGCGCGCCGGCTGCTGGCCGCCCGCTCCCCGTCCGCCGTCGCCGACCGCATCAAGGTGCCGACGCTCCTGGTGCAGGGCCAGACGGACTCCCTCTTCCCGCTCGGCCAGGCGGACGCGGCGGCGAAGGCCATCCGTGCCAATGGCGCCCCGGTCGACGTCGACTGGATCGCCGGCGGGCACGACGGCGGCGACATGGAGGCGAGCCGCGTCCAGACACGCGTGCGGGCATGGTTCGACCAGTACCTCAAGGACGAGAAGGGCACGGACACGGGCCCGGCCTTCCGCATCACCCGCACCGGAGGCGTCGACTCCACGGACGGCGCGGCCGTGCTGCGGGGAGCGACCGACGGCACGTACCCGGGCCTGGAGAGCGGACAGCGCTCCGTGCGGCTCCGGGGCTCGCAGCAGAGCTTCGCCAACCCGGCGGGTGCCAGCCCGCCCGCCGTCTCCGCCCTGCCCGGCCTCGGCGGCTCCGGCGGCCTAGCCCAGTTGTCCTCGCTCGGCGTCGGGGTGTCGCTGGACTTCCCCGGCCAGTACGCGCGATTCGAGTCGGCACCGGTGAGCAGCGGCCTGCGGATCACCGGATCGCCCACGGTCACCGTCCACGTCAGGTCGACCAGCGACGACGCGGTGCTGTTCGGGAAGGTGTACGACGTCGGCCCCGGCGGCGGCACCCCCGTGCTGCCCTCGCAACTGGTGGCACCCGTCCGCGTCGAGGGCGCCAAGTCCGGCAAGGACGTCACGATCACGCTCCCGGCCGTCGACCACGAGGTCGAGCAGGGGCACCGGCTGCGCCTGATCCTCGCCTCCACCGACCTCGGCTACGCCTCCCCGGCCGCCCCGGCGACGTACACCGTCTCCCTCAAGGGCGACCTGAAGGTGCCGACGGCACCCGGCGTGACGACCGCGGCCGCCCCGCTGCCGTCCTGGGTGTGGTGGCTCCCGCCGGCCGGCGCCGTGCTCGCCCTGGCCCTGCTGCTGACCGGCCGCCGCCGCACGATCGCGCCGGCCCCGGCTCCCGAACTGGCCGAAGTCCCGCTCCAGATCACGGACCTGAGCAAGCGGTACGCCAAGTCGGCGGACCGTTACGCGGTACGGGACCTGTCCTTCCGTGTGGAGAAGGGCCAGGTGCTCGGCCTCCTCGGTCCCAACGGCGCGGGCAAGACGACGACCCTGCGCATGCTGATGGGCCTGATCAGGCCGGACGGCGGCGAGATCCGCGTCTTCGGCCAGGCGATCCGTCCCGGCGCCCCCGTCCTGTCCCGGGTCGGTGCGTTCGTGGAGGGCGCGGGTTTCCTCCCGCACCTGTCCGGCCGCGAGAACCTGGAGCTGTACTGGCAGGCGACGGGCCGCCCGCCCGAGGACGCCCACCTGGACGAGGCCCTGGAGATCGCGGGCCTCGGCGACGCGCTGGCCCGAGCGGTCCGCACCTACTCCCAGGGCATGCGCCAGCGCCTGGCCATCGCCCAGGCCATGCTCGGCCTCCCGGACCTGCTCATCCTCGACGAGCCGACCAACGGCCTCGACCCGCCCCAGATCCGCGAGATGCGCGAGGTGCTGATCCGCTACGCGGCGGCTGGCCGCACGGTGATCGTCTCCAGCCACCTCCTGGCAGAGGTCGAACAGTCCTGCACCCACCTGGTCGTCATGGACCGCGGCCGCCTGATCCAGGCGGGCCCGGTGGCCGACATCATCGGCTCCGGCGACACCCTCCTGGTGGGCCTGGCATCCGACATCCCGGACCCGCTGCTGGAGAAGGTCGCGGCCCTGCCGGGCGTCGAGTCGGCTGTGCGGACGGAGGGCGGCCTCGTGGTCCGGCTGTCACCCGACGGTGCGGCAGTGCCGGTAAGGGGCGCGGGGCTGCATACATCAGCGGCTCCGCCGCGGGGCGCGACCAGCCACGACGGCGCCGCAGACGAACGACGGCACATCGCGGCACTCACCGAACCGCCCACAGCCGCCCGCACGGGCACCGCCGCAAGCCTCCTGGTAGAGCTGGTGCGCCTGGAAGTCCCGGTGGCTTCACTCGGCCCCCACCGCCGCCTCGAGGACGCCTTCCTCACCCTGATCGGAGGTTCCGCATGAGCACGCTGGCCGAGCACACCGAGCCCCTCCACGCCGCCTCCGGTTACCGGGCCGGCCGCACGCTGCCCCTACGGGTCGAGCTGGTCCGGCAGCTGAAGCGGCGCCGGACGCTGATCATGGCGGGGATCCTCGCCGCGCTGCCGTTCGTGCTGCTGATCGCGTTCGCGATCGGCGGCGACCCGAGCGGCCGCAACGGTCAGGTGACACTGATGGACACGGCCACCGCGTCGGGGGCCAACTTCGCCGCCGTCAACCTCTTCGTCTCCGCGGGCTTCCTGCTCGTCATCCCGGTCGCCCTGTTCTGCGGGGACACCGTGGCGTCCGAGGCGAGCTGGTCCTCCCTGCGCTATCTGCTGGCCGCACCCGTCCCGCGGGCCCGCCTCCTGTGGTCCAAGCTGGTCGTCGGGCTCGGCCTCAGCCTGGCCGCGATGATCCTGCTCCCGGTGGTGGCCCTGGCCGTGGGGACGGCCGCCTACGGCTGGGGCCCGCTCCAGATCCCCACCGGCGGCGCTCTGGACTCGGGGACGGCGGCCCAGCGCCTGCTGGTGGTCGTGGGGTTCATCTTCGTGTCCCAACTGGTGACCGCGGGGCTGGCGTTCTGGCTCTCGACGAAGACCGACGCGCCCCTCGGCGCGGTCGGCGGCGCCGTCGGACTCACCATCGTCGGCAATGTCCTGGACGCCGTGACGGCCCTCGGCCACTGGCGTGACTTCCTGCCCGCGCACTGGCAGTTCGCCTGGGCGGACGCCGTCCAGCCGCATCCCGAGTGGTCCGGCATGATCCAGGGCACGGCGATTTCCGTAACGTACGCGCTCGTGCTGTTCGCCCTGGCCTTCCGGGGTTTCGCCCGCAAGGACGTGGTGTCCTAGGTCAACGGAGGATCACCCACCGGTCTCGGCCGGCCATGATCGTGGCCGTCTTGAGATTCATCCGCAACACCCCGTGCCGCACATTCCGACCCCCCACGCCGTCACAGTCACAGAAGTCGGCGTCAACACACCAAGGGGGCACGGAAGATGGAGCGGTACCGAACACCACGGCCGGGCACGCCACACCGCCGCACCCGACGGCTGCGCGCAGCCCTCCTCGCTCTCATGGCGACGAGCGGTCTGCTGCTGACGGCATGCGGTGCGGGCGGCGGCTCCGACAGCAGCAACAAGGCCTCCGACGGCTCGTACCGGACGGGCTTCCCGGCCCCGCCCGCCCCGACGGCCGGCGAGCACAAGGGCGAGGACAGGTTCGCGAGCCCGTCCCCGACCACCGACTACCTCTCCACCTTCGCCCTCGACGTGGACACGGCCTCCTACGGCTACGCCCGCCGGACCCTCGCCGCGGGCGGCCGCCCCGACCCGTCGACCATCCGCCCCGAGGAGTTCGTCAACAGCTTCCGTCAGGACTACGAACGCCCCGACGGCAACGGCTTCACGGTCACCGTCGACGGCGCCCGCACCGACGAGAAGAACTGGTCCCTGGTCCGCGTCGGCCTCGCCACCCGCCCGGCCACCGAGACCGGCCGGCGCCCGCCCGCGGCCCTCACCTTCGTCATCGACATCTCCGGCTCCATGTCCGAGCCCGGCCGTCTCGACCTCGCGCAGAAGTCCCTGGACACGATGACGGACCGGCTGCGCGACGACGACTCGGTCGCCCTCGTCACCTTCAGCGAGAAGGCCGAGCAGGTCCTGCCGATGACCCGCCTCGGCGGCCACCGCGGCGAGATCCACGACGCGATCGACGGACTGGAGCCGACCTACTCCACCAACCTCGGCGCGGGCGTCGAGACCGGCTACGCCACCGCCGTCGAGGGCCGCCGCAAGAACGCCACCAACCGCGTCGTCCTCATCTCCGACGCCCTCGCCAACGACGGCGACACCGACCCGGACTCGATCCTGGACCGCATCTCCTCGGCCCGCCGCGAGTACGGCATCACCCTCTTCGGCGTCGGCGTCGGCAGCGACTACGGCGACGCCCTCATGGAACGCCTCGCCGACAAGGGCGACGGCCACACCGTGTACGTCTCGAAGGAGGACGAGGCCCGCAAGGTCTTCTGCGAGCAGCTCCCGCGGAACATCGACCTGACCGCCCGCGACGCCAAGGCGCAAGTCGCCTTCGACCCCGCCACCGTCGCCGAGTTCCGCCTCGTCGGCTACGACGACCGCCGGGTCGCCGACGACGACTTCCGCAACGACCGCGTCGACGGCGGAGAGGTCGGCCCCGGCCACACGGTCACCGCCCTCTACGCCGTCCGCACCAGGGCCGGCGCCGACGGCCACCTCGCCACGGCCACTGTCCGCTGGCTCGACCCCGACACCCGCGACCCGCACGAGAAGTCCGGCGAACTGGAGACCGGCGCCTTGAGCGACTCCCTCCGGGAAGCGAGCCCCCGCTTCCAGGTCACCGCCGTGGCCGCCTATTTCGCCGACGCCCTGCGCCAGGGCGACGAACGCCGGCGCGCCCTCCCCGGCGACCCCGGTCTCGGCGAACTCCACGCCCGTGCCGAGCAGTTGTCGAAGAAGACCGAGGACAAGGACGTACAGCAGCTCGCCGAGGCGATAGACCAGGCCGACCGCGAGCAGGGCTAGAACGTCAGTCCACTCACCGCCGCCCCATTGACCTTTCCTTACTTGCGAGTAAGTTGACCTCCCAGTCAGAGCCGACCGGGAGCCGTCATGGGCGTACGCAAGGACCTGAAAAGGGCAAAACGGCGCACCGACCTCGCATCCCGCACCAGGGTCGAGGTCGTCAAGGACGAGGACGGGGTCGTGCGCGAGGCCCGCACCCCCGCCCTCGCCCCGCGCCCGACCACCGGCAGCACCGCCGACCTCCCCTTCACCAACGCGGCCGAGGCCCCCGACGCCGTGGTGCTGCGCCGCCGGCACGACAACGGCACCTGGCAGCCGGTGACCGCGGCCGCCTTCGCCCGCGAAGTCACCGCCGTGGCCAAGGGGTTGATCGCCGCGGGCCTCGAACCGGGCGGCCGGGTCGCCGTCATGTCCCGTACCCGCTACGAGTGGACGGTCCTGGACTTCGCCATCTGGGCGGCGGGCGGCCAGACCGTCCCGATCTACGCCACGTCCTCCGCCGAGCAGGTGGAGTGGATCGTCCGCGACTCGGACGCCCGCTTCGTCATCACCGAGACCGCCGAGAACGCCGACACGGTGACGACGGGCACGGCCCGCCACGAACGGCAGCCGCGCATATGGCAGTTGGACGATGAAGCACTCACCGACCTCACCACCCTCGGCCGCCACTTCCCCGACGAGGAGGTCGCCAAGCGCCGCGCCGCCCTCACCCCGGACACGACCGCGACGATCTGCTACACCTCCGGCACCACCGGCAAACCGAAGGGCTGCGTCCTCACCCACGCCAACCTGCACGCCGAGGCCGCCAACACGGTCGAACTGCTCCACCCGATCTTCAAGGAGGTCACCCGCCAGGTCGCCTCCACCCTCCTCTTCCTCCCGCTCGCCCACATCCTCGGCCGCACCCTCCAGATCGCCTGTCTGATGGCCCGCATCGAGATCGGCCACTGCCCGAGCATCAAGCCCGACGAACTGCGCCCGGCCCTCAAGGAGTTCCGCCCGACCTTCCTGGTCGGCGTCCCGTACCTCTTCGAGAAGATCCACGACACGGGCCGCGCGACCGCCGAGAAGATCGGCCGCGGCGCCTCCTTCGACCGCGCGGATCGCATCGGCGTCCGCTTCGGACAGGCGTACCTGGACAAGTTCCTGGAGACCGGCAAGGGCCCGAGCCCCGCCCTCTACGCCGCCTGGGCCCTGTACGACCTGCTGGTCTACCGCCGCATCCGCAAGGAACTCGGCGGCCGTATGCGGTACGCCATCAGCGGCGGCTCCCCGCTCGACCGCAACCTCAACCTGTTCTTCTACGCCGCCGGAATCATCGTCTACGAGGGCTACGGCCTGACGGAGACGAGCGCCGCCGCCACGATCGTCCCGCCCCTGCGGCCCCGCCCGGGCACGGTCGGGGTCCCGGTCCCGGGCACGGCGGTGCGGATCGCCGACGACGGGGAGGTGCTCATCAAGGGCGGCGTCGTCTTCGGCGCGTACTGGAACAACCCGGCCGCCACCGACGCCGTCCTGCGGGACGAGTGGTTCGCCACCGGTGACCTCGGCTCCCTCGACGAGGACGGCTATCTCACCATCACCGGCCGCAAGAAGGACATCCTCGTCACCTCCGGCGGCAAGAACGTCTCCCCGGCCGTCCTGGAGGACCGGCTGCGCAGCCGCCCGCCGATCGGCCAGTGCATCGTCGTCGGCGACAACCGCCCCTTCGTCGCCGCCCTCATCACCCTCGACCCCGAGTCCGTCGCCCACTGGCTGACGGTCCGCAAGCTGCCCGCGGACACCCCGATGTCCGAGGTCGTACGCGATCCGCGGATGCGCGCCAACGTCCAGAAGGCCGTGGACTATGCCAACGAGGCCGTCTCCCGCGCCGAGTCGGTCCGTGCGTTCGCCCTCGTCGAGGGCGAGTTCACGGAGGACAACGGATTGCTCACCCCGTCGTTGAAAATCAAGCGGCACGCCGTGACGGCGGCGTACGCGGAGGAGATCGAGGCGCTGTACGGCGGCTGAGGGCCGGCCCCGGTCACTCGTGCGGGTGATCCGCGGTCAGCTGTCCGACTCAAGTGTCGCAATTAAGTGATATATGACTATGTGTCATTAATGTGCGGAATTGCGGCAAAGGAGGATGAATGAGCCCTCGTCGTCGCCGGTCCGCCCACAGGCGACTGGCGATTCTCACCGTCGCAGCGCTCGTGTCAGCCGCGCTCGCCTGGGGCCCGGCCTCCCCGGCCGACGCCGCACGGCATCCCGGCCGGCCCGGCCCGCCCCCGAACGACGCGCGCGCCTACTCGGTGGCGGACGTGCGGCGCGCCGCGTTCGGCGCGTTCCTCGACTCCGAGCCCGAAGGGCTGGTCCGCCTGAGGGAGTTCAGCGGCTGGCTGGGCGGCACCGAACTGCGCGTGGGGCACACCTATCTGCCGGGCGACGTGTGGGAGAACATCGAGGGCGGCTACGGCTTCCTCGACAGCTGGGCCAAGTGGCGGCTGGCCAAGCCCGACCGGCTGCTCGTGCTCAACGTCCCGCTGATGGAGCACAACGAGGCGCAGGTCTCCGACACCGCCGTCGCACGGCTGCTGCGGCGCGCCGCGGCCGGCGAGTTCGACGGGCACTTCCGGCTGCTGGCACAGCGCCTGGTCGACCTGGGTGCGACGGACACGGTCCTGGTGCTCGGCTGGGAGATGAACGGCGTCACGTACACCCACCGCTGCGGCCCCGAACCGGAGGACTGGATCCGGTACTGGCGGCGCATCGTCACCGTCATGCGCTCCATTCCCGGCCAGAGGTTCAGGTTCGACTTCACCCCGAACCGGGGGCAGGACGCGATCCCGTGGCCGAAGTGCTATCCCGGCGACGACTTCGTCGACATCGTCGGCATGGACTCGTACGACCAGCCGCGTGGCATGTCGTTCGACGAGGAGGTGTCGGAGCCCTACGGCCTGCAGTTCCACGTGGACTTCGCGCGCCGGCACCACAAGCCGATCTCGTATCCGGAGTGGGGTCTGTACCGCAACGGCGACAACGTCACGTACATGCTGCGCATGCTCGCCTGGATGGACGAGCACAAGCCGCTGTACAACACGATCACCGACTACTGCCCGCACGGCGTGTGGCTGTGCACCGAGAATCCCCGGGCCGCCGCCACCTACCGTGCGGTGCTGGCCAGCTCCCTGCTGCCGGAGCCGACGCCGTTGCCCGTCGTGCCCGTCCCGCCCGTTCCCGTGATCCCCGTGCCACCGGAGCCGACACCGGTGCCCTTGCCGACGCCGGTGCCCACGCCCCCGGCACCGGCAGTTCCCGAACCCCCGGCGCCGGCGGCGCCGACCCCGCCGGTGCCCGCCGTGCCCACGCCGCCCCTCACCCCGCAGATCCCGCCCGCCCCCTCGCCCTGAGGCGGTGCTACCAGTGGTCCTTGGAGTCGGGGACCATGCGCCGGACCGACTTGGCCCCGCACCGGGCGGCGGCCGCGCAGAGGGTGGCCGCCAGCAGCGGCGCCGTGCGCCGTCCGGCCAGCAGGAAGCGCTGGTTGTAGACCGTGTCGGGGCACCAGCGGTACTTGTGCGGCTCGTCGCCGCGCATCAGGCTCAGCACCCGGCCCTCCTCGGCGGACGTGACATGCTCGGTGGAGGCGCGCAGCAGCATCGTCGCCACATCCACCTTGCGCTCCCGAAGCCCCGGGTGGAAGCCGTACATGTAGTCGCCCAGCAGCCGCCCCGACAGCAGATGCAGGTTGACGGCCACCACCGCGCCCTCGAGGAGGAACTCCGTCACCGCGGCCTGTCCGGAGCGGGCCATCGGGACCACCGACCGCACCAGGTGCTCCAGGAACTGCGGCCGGGTGTGCTCCGGTGTCATCTTCTTGCCCTGCCACTGCAGACGGTGCAGCTCCAGCAGCCGCCGCAGTGCGGTCTCCGTCTCGTCGTGGCCGACGACCCGCCACTCGACGCCGAGCCGGCCCAGCTTGTTCACCTTGTTGCGCACCCGCTGGGCGCGCGTCGGCGGCAGCCGCTTGACCAGCTCGGTCATCGGCAGGGCGGGCAGTTCCAGGCACGTCGAGTCGCGCAGCCTGCGGCGCGGACCGCGCCAGCGGCCGTAGACCTGCTCCACCGCGCTGCCCGGCCGGACCTCCCGGAAGTCGATCAGCGCGGTGCGGGCCGCGTCGGCCAGGGCGTCGGCCAGCGCCCGGCTGCCGTGCTCGGCCTCCCTCTCGTCGAGCAGTACGTCGCAGAAGTCGGAGATGGCGCCGCCGATGGGCACCAGCTTCGGCAGTGGATGCCGTACCCGCATCAGCGGTGCGGCGGCCACCAGTTCACCGCCCCGGCGCACCAGGAACAGCCGCAGCCCGTCGGGTGTGCCGTACGAGAGCCACCAGGAGTGCAGCCAGGCGTGGCTCTGGAACGGTGTCGCCGACGGGCAGGCGTCGTGCAGCCGTCCCCATTCCTCGGCCAGCGCGGCGAACGTGCGCTCGTCGGTGCACAGTTCCACCGAGAGCGTATGGCCGGACGCGGTCATCCGAGGGTCCCGCGGGCGTCCGCGGCATGGGTCGGGGCGGGCACCGTCGGCTGGCCGGGTCCCTCGTCGTCCGCCTTGCGCCGCGGCCGTGCCAGCAGGGCGAGTCCGCCCAGCAGACCTCCGGCGCACGCGCCCACGAGCGAGGTCAGCTTCCAGGACGCGGACGACGGCTGGGCGGGCCGCATCGCACGGGCGAGCGGTTCGAGCCGGATGCCGGTGCCGGCCTTGGTGTGGGTCGCCTGCGTGACCAGCGCACCGGACACGGCGTTGGCGATGTCCGCGGCCTGGGCGGGGCTCGAGGAGGTCGCCGAGACCGAGACCATCGGGGCGTCCGGAGAGGTCGCGACCTGCACGCTCTTGCGCAGGAACGCGGCCGGTACGCCCGCCTCGACCTGTGCGTCCCCGAGCAGCGCGAGCTGCGGGGCCACCCGGCCGTAGGCCTGTGCGAAGCCGAGCGCGTCGGCGCAGTCGACGTCGGAGCGGCCGCCGGCCGCCACAGCGACGACAGAGCTCGTCGCCGTGTACTGCGGCGGCTTCACCAGCCCGTACGTGCCGCCGGCCACGGCACCGAGCAGCGCGCCGGCCGGCAGCAGCCACCACGAGGGCAGCCGCCTCACACGGGCACGCTCACGGCGCGACAGGCGGGCACGCTGAACGGGGTTGTCGGTCATGGAGCACTCACTTCCAGGGTCGAGCCGGCCAGGGCGGCCGTGTAGACATCCATCAACTGCCGGGCGCTGCACGCGATGTCGTAGCGGTGCACGGCGTCCGGGACGCATCGCTCACCCGGCCCCGCCGCCCGCAGCCGCAGCAGCTCCCGTACGTACGCCCCGGTGGAGCCGGTGACGCGCCGGGCGCCGGGTGCCGCCTGAGGCGGCAGGTCCTCGACGGCGGGGCAGCTCGCGTACAGCACGGGCAGCCCGGCCGCCAGCGCCTCCACCACGGCCAGCCCGAAGGCCTCCTGCGTCGACGGCGAGACGAGCACATCCATCGCCGACAGCAGGTCGACCAGACCGGGCGCGTCGTCGCGGGGGCCGGGCAGATACGGCCGCTCGCCCGCCAGCACCACCCGGTCCGCCACCCCCAGCGCCCGCGCGGTGCGCCGCAGCGCCGTCTCCTCGGGCCCGCCGCCCACCAGCAGCAGCCGTACGTCACCGGGCAGCCGGGACAGGGCGCGCAGCAGCAGGTCGAAGCGTTTGCCCGGGGTGAGGCGCCCCACCCCGCCGACGACGTACGCGTCCTCGGGCAGCCCGTAGTGCAGCCGTGCCTCCTTGCGGGCCACGTCGTCGAAGCGGAACCGGGACGCGTCGATGCCGTTCGGGATGACACGGATGCGTGTTCCGGGCACGCCCCAGCGGCGCAGCCGCTCGGCCACCGTCGGCGAGACGGCGACCGTGGCACGGCCCAGGCGCTCGCCGGCGAGATACAGGCCGCGGACGCCCGCGGTCAGTGGCCGGCCCTCCAGCGCGGTGTCGCCGATCGAGTGCTCGGTGGCCACCACCGCCCGGACTCCCGCGAGCCGCGCGGCGATCCGGCCGTAGAGGCAGGCCCGGTACAGATGGGTGTGGACGAGGTCGTAGCCGCCGGTGCGGATCAGCCGGGTCAGCCGGGGCAGCGCACCGAGGTCGCGATTGCCGCCCATGCCGAGGTGGATGACACGGACCCCGTCGGCGGCCAGGCCCGCGGCGACCGGTCCGGGGTTGGTCAGGGTCACCACGTCGCACTGCGCGGGGAGGTGCCGCAGCAACAGGCGCAGCTGCTGTTCCGCCCCGCCGACCCCGAGGCCGGTGATGATGTGCAGGGCCCTCACACGGCCTCCACGGAGCGGCCGAAGAACCGGGCCAGGCGTCGCTTCAGCTCCAGCCGTACGGCGGTGTCGATCTCCCCGACGTGGATGCGGGGCAGCGCGAAGTCGCCGCAGCCGTCCGGGCCGGGGGTGATCGCGCAGGCGTATCGGTAGCCGGCCAGGCGCACGGCGGCGGCGACGCGCTCGTCGAGATATCCGTACGGGTAGCAGAAGCCCTCCACATCGGTGCCGGTGATCCCGGCCAGCAGATGGCGGCTGTCGTGGACCTCGGAGCGCAGCACCTCGTCGGTGGCCTTGGTCAGGTCCAGGTGGGTCAGGCCGTGCGAGGCGACCTCCATGCCCGCGGCCACCGCGCGGTGGATGCCGTCCACGTCCAGCAGCGGCTTGCGCGGTCCGAGCGGCTCCCAGGCGTTCTCGCCGCCGAGCCGGCCAGGCAGCACGAACACGGTCGCCGTGAAACCCCAGCGGCACAGCACGGGCAGCGCGTCGGCGGTGAAGTCGGCGTATCCGTCGTCGAAGGTGAGCCCCACCAGGCCGCGCTCGGTGCCACGGGCGCGCGCCGAGAGCAGTTCGCGCATGCTCACCCCGCGCAGGCCGCGGCTCGACATCCAGGCGAACTGGCGGTCGAGGCGGGCGGGGGAGACGGTGACGTTGTAGGGGTCGTCCGGGCAGTCCGAGACGGAGTGGTACATGGCCACCCAGACGGCGGGACCCCGCTTGGACCGTCTTCTCGCGGACGATCTGGGATCGGGTTCGGCCTTGCGCGGGGCAGCGGAGACGTCAGCGACCATGACCCAGCTTTCGTGTGACGGTATGACGGAGTGACTGCGCGACGGGAAGCAGAAGAGACCGGGCGTCCGCCGCGTCGAGGGCCCAGGCCAGCAGCAGGAAGACGACGGTCACGCAGATGCAGCAGGCGGCGACGGCCGCCGCGGGCGAGGTGAACAGCCCGGCGACCACAAGTCCGGCCCCGGTGGCGCACGCGGCCGCGCACACCGGCCGGACCAGTTCGGCGACGACCCGGCGCACGCGCACCGGCACATTGCGCGGGCCCAGGCCGTGCAGCATGAGCAGCGCGGTGAGGGTGATGCCGGTCGCGTTGGCCGCCGCGATGCCGCAGGCACCCCACGGCCGTACGGCCCAGGCGCCGATGACGACGGTGGCGAGCGCCCCCACGCCCATCGCGCCGAGCGGGAACCAGGTGGTGCGGCCGGCCGCGAAGTACGACCGCACGAGCGCCCCGACCAGCGTCTGCCCGAGCAGCCCGGCCGCGTACACCCGCATCACGGCCGCGGTCGCGGCGGTGTCCTGTGCGGTGAACGCCCCGCGCTGGAAGAGGAGTTGGACGATCTGCGGAGCGCAGGCCACGACCACCGCGGCACCGAGCAGAACCAGGCAGGCCATCAGCAGCACGTCCCGCTCGACCCGGTCCCGGGCCCGCCGCGTGTCGCCCTCGGCGATGGCCTGCGCCACCACCGGGAAGGTGACGATGCACACCATCATGGACAGCGACATCGGCAACTGCGCGACCTTCTGCGCGTAGTTGAGGTGCGAGATGGCGCCGGCGGGCAGGGCGGACGCGAAGTGCCGCTCGATGAGCACCTGCGACTGCCGGCACAGCGCGAACAGCAGGACCGCGCAGACGAGGCCCGGCGCGAGCGGCCTCCCGCCGTCGTCCTCGTACCCGCGGTCGTTCCGGCCGGGCCGCCCCGCGAGCCGGCGCACCAGCGACGGAGTCTGTACGGCGACCATGAGGCACCCGCCGAGCGCGACCCCGAGGGCGGCGGACCGCACGCCCCAGTGCACACCGAGGACGAACATCGTCGAGATGATCGCCACGTTGTACGCGATGTAGATCGCGCCGGGCGCGAGATACGAACGGTGGGCGCGCAGCGCGGCACTGCAGTACCCCGCGAGACCGAAGCTCAGCACACAGGTCGCGGTCAGCCGGGTGCAGGCGATCGCGAGCGACGGGTCGGGCAGACCGGGCGCGAGGGCGGCCACCAGCAGCGGCGCCCCGGCCACCAGCGCGGCGGCCGTGGCGGCGAAGGCGAGGCACAGCCGCGGCAGCGAGGCGGCGACCAGGGCGCGCACCGGGTCGGGGGTGCCGTTCCCGAGCGCCCGCCGGGCCAGCGCCACGCTGAACGCGGGCACCAGCACGAACGCCATGCCCTCCTCGATCAGCAGCGTCGCCGCCAGTTCGGGCACCGTCCAGGCCACCAGGAACGCGTCGGTGTCCGCGCCGGCACCGAAGAGATGCGCGAGCGCCTGGTCCCGCGCCAGCCCGAGGACCGCCCCGGCCATGGACAGCGCGGCGGACAGCAGCGTCGCCCGGGCCAGGAAGCGGGCCGAGGGGGTGTCGCCCTGCCGGGCGGTGACTGCGCCGGGACGGCCGTCGACGTCGGCCACTTCGGGGGCACCCGCGGTCTTCGCGGTTCCGGGATTCACCGGGGGTCCGATCCCACTGCCCACGACGGCGTGTCGGACGGCCGACGGCACTTCGCCCCGCGGCGGAGCCGCACATCGGCGCAGCCGGCGGAGTGGGCCGCCAGCGACCACCAGGCGACGACCCCGAAGCAGACCCCCGTCAGGGTGGTGGAGGGACCGCCGATGTCGGAGTACAGAAAGTTCACCAGCTGCCACAGCAGCAGCCCGCACGCCGCGAGCGCGCAGTCCCGCGCCTCCGCCGCCCCCCGCAGCCGCCGCAGCCGCCGCAGCGCGCACACCAGCAGGGCCAGCCAGCTGCCCGCGACCGTGACCAGGCCCAGCAGGCCCTGCTCGCTCAGGAGCAGCATGTACATGTTGTGCGGGGAGAGCAGAGGCTGGCGCCGGAAGGCCTGGCCGTCGCCCTCGGTGTCGCTGCCCGACGACAGCGCGAGCGAGGCGTGCGAGTCCCGGTAGGCGGGAAAGGCCTTGAGGCCGACGCCCCGCACCGGGTGCTCGTCCCACATGTCGATGGAGGCCGCCCACATGGTGTAGCGGTCCACGACCGACTGGTCCGGTGCGCCGGCGACCTGGGTGATGCTGGTCAGCCGCTCCTGCAGCGCCGAGCCGCCCACGCCGAACCCGCCCACCAGCACCACCGAGGCCGCGGCCACCGCCGCGAACACCTTCACCGCCCGCCGCACCCCGGTCAGCAGCAGCTGCGCCCCGCAGGTCACGGCCGTGGCGATCCAGGAGCCCCGGCTGAAGGACAGCGCGAGCGGCACGAGCAGCGCCACCGCACAGACGGCGGCCGCGACACGCTGCCGCCGCGCACCCGTCCCGAGCGCCAGACCGGTCAGCGACACCACTCCGGCCGCGACGACCGTCGCCATCCCCATCACGTCGTGCGGCCCGAACGTCCCCACCGCCCGGATGTAGGCCCCCTGGTACGAGGCCCCGGTTCCGGTCAGGTACTGGTGCACCCCGACCGCCCCCTGCCACAGCGCGAGACCGGCCAGCCCCCGGAGCACCAGCCGGGCATCGCGCGGGCCGCGCACCAGCAGCACCATCGCGAGCGGGACGAGCACGAACACCTGGAGATAGCGCGCGAGGCCGGTGACCGCGTCGCCCGGTGTCACCGCCCCGGTCGCGGAGACCGCGATCCCCACCACGGGCAGCCCGAGCACGACCGCCGCCGTCCGCGTCAGCGGGCGCCGCGCCCGCCGCACGGTCAGTACCGCGGCCCACAGCAGGACCAGCCCGCAGGTCAGGTCGGCGGGCGTGGCACCGCTGTCCGTCTCGGCCGGCAGCCCCAGGAGGGCGATCACCGCCAGGAGGGGCAGCACGGGCGCGGCCCGCCGCAGCGCCGGCAGTGGCCACGCGAGCGGTACGGAGGCCGAGGGAGTGCTCACCCGCGCTCAGCTCCCCGTCGGCCGTACGAACAGGGCCGCCGTACGCGCCAGGATGCAGATGTCCTGCCACAGCGACCAGTTGTCGATGTAGGCGTTGTCGAAGCGGCACCGGTCCTCGATGGAGGTGTCGCCGCGCAGCCCATGGATCTGGGCGAGCCCGGTGATCCCGGTCGGCATCCGGTGGCGCTCCCGGTAACCCGGATAGGTCTGGCTGAACTTGGCGACGAAATAAGGCCGTTCGGGCCGCGGACCGACCAGGCTCATGTCTCCGCGGCAGACGTTCCACAGCTGCGGCAGCTCGTCCAGCGAGGTGCGGCGAAGGAACTGGCAGAAGCGGCTCATCTCCTGCTCGTTCGCCACGCTCCAGCGGGTCGCCGCCTCGTGCGCGCTGGCGGGCCGGTGGGTGCGGAACTTCAGCAGCGTGAACGGCCGCCCGTCCTTGCCGATGCGCTCCTGTCTGAACAGCACGCCCGGCCCGTCCATGACCCGCAGCACCGCCGCGCACACCAGCAGCACCGGGCAGGCGAGCAGCAGCAGCGAGCCCGACAGCACCGCGTCGAGCACCCGCTTGCCCACGCCGACCCGCCGCCGTCCGCGCCCCGGGCACAGCAGCCTGCGCGGGAAACCCGCCAGATGCCCGCCCGCTTCGCGGCGCCCGCCGAGGCCGTACGCGGGCGCGTCCGCGTCCAGCTCCCACACCACGCAGCCGTACGCGGCGAGGTCCCGCAGCAGGGCCGTCCTCTCCACCCGGGTGGCGGCGCCCACGACGAGCACCGTCTCCACACCGTTCTGGATGACCGCCCGACGCGCCGCCTGATCCGTGGTCAGCAGCGGCAGCTCGGGACCTTCACCGGGCCGGGCGAGGCCGTCGCCGACCACCCCCACCGGCCGCACTCCGCAGCCCGGCTGACGCAGCAGCGCGGCCGCGACCTTCCGGGCCACCGCGACCGGACCGACCACCAGCGCGGGATCGGGCAGCCGCCGCCGTGCCCGCCGTCCGTGCACCGCCGCGCGGCCCGCACAGGCCGCCGCGCACTGCACGGCGAACGCGCAGGCCAGTACGCCAGGCGGGAGCGGCCGCAGCGGCGAGAGCGCCCCGACGGCCGCCCAGCCGACGGCGATCCGCCCGCACACGGCGGGAAGTTCGTCGAGCACACCGCGCACCAGGGAGCTGTCGTACAGGCGGGCCCGCCGGTTCAGCCCGATCACCCCCAGCGCCAGCAGGGCGACGACCAGCGGATACCTCTCGGCCCCGGGCACGACCAGGACCCCCAGCAGGGCGGCGCCGCCGTCGACGAGCGGCAGGGTCCCCCTGAAGGCCCGCCGCGGCCGGCCCTCTCTCCGACCGGCGGGCAGTCGACGTCCGGCTGCGGGGCCGCGCGGGGCGAGAACGGAGACAGCGCGCTCCGCCGTCCGCGGCTGCTGCCCCGTACGAGGGGGAACGGTACTTTCCGCAGTCATCTGGTGATGCACTTCCTGCTCTAGTTGGGTACGGCGACCGGCGCGACAACGACGCCGAGCAGTTCGCCGAGCAATTCGCGGTACACCTCGGTCACGGCGTCCGCCGCCTGCCGCAGGTCGTGAGCGGCGAGCACATGCCGGCGGCCCTGCGCGCCCAGCGCCGCGCGCAGCGGCTCGTCCCTGAGCAACGCCGTCAGCGCCCGCGCCAGCGCACCGGGATCCTCCGGAGGCACCAGGCAGTACGGCAGCTGCTCGGGCGGCAGGCTCTCGCGCGCCCCGTCCACGTCCGTCACCACGACCGGCCGGGCGCACGCCATCGCCTCCAGCGGCGCGAGCGCCATGCCCTCCCAGCGGGACGGCAGGACCACGACGTCGGCGGCCCGGTACCAGGGCGCCGCGTCGGGCGCTCCACCGGCGAACACCACCGAGGCGGGCGCACAGGAGCGCAGCCGGTCCGCGTCCGGGCCCTCGCCGACCAGCACCAACCGGGCCCCGGCCAGCTGCCGTTCCACCTCGGGCCACGCCCGCAGAAGCACGTCCTGCCCCTTCTGGCGGCACAGCCGGCCCACGCACACGACGAGCGGCCCCGGCCCGCACCGGGAGACGTCCCCCTCCGGCCGGAACCTGAGCGTGTCGACACCGTTGGGGACCACCCGCCAAGGGGCCTTGATCCCGTGCCTCTCCCCGGTCCGCCGCTCCGCCTCACTGACGCACACGACGCGCGTCGCCCATCGCGCCCCCGACCGCTCCCAGGCCAGCGCCAGACGCGCGACGACTCCCCCGGCGGCCTCGAACGACCAGGCGTGCGGCTGGAAGACGGTGGGGAGAGCGCCGCGCACGGCCAGCCGGGCCGCGAGTCCCGCCTTCGCGCTGTGCGCGTGCACCAGGTGTGGGCGCACCTCGTGAAGGATCCGCGTCAACCGCCGTACCTCGCCCACGAGTCGGTGCCCCGGCGAGCGGGTCGCGTCCCAGCGCAGCACCGTGCAGCCCGTCACGCGCAGCGCGTCCGTCAGCGTGCCACCCTCCGGACAGGCCACGGTCACCCGCAGCCCGGCGGCGACCTGAGCCGCCACCAGGTCCGCCACGACCCGCGCGACACCGCCCTCGACGGGCTGGGTGACATGCAGGATGTGCGGCACGGGTGGGGAAAAACGCATGGGAGAGGATGCCCTTCCGAACAAAAGAGTCCGAGCCGGGGCCAGGACGTGCGGCTCGTGCTTCTTGATATAAAAACCCGCACCCGTTCGAGAGCGTGAGGTTCGTTGTTCAACCGGCATCGCTGAAATCACGAGGTGAGCCACTCTAGCCGCTCACCCGTATTTATCTGCGGACCGGTCATCTGTGTCGGAATGGTGGCGTTTCCATGAGCTATTTGTCGCCCCGGATCACCCATTTGGAGTTACGGCACCTGCAACAGGGTTTCCCGGAAGCCGCGCTCTCGTTAGGCCGCTCGAAGACGACTTACGAAAGAAAGGCACACGATGAAGACTCTGAAGGCTGCCGCCGTCGTAGCCGGTTCCCTCGCCATCGCCGCTGTCGCCGTGCCGGCCGGCGCGGCGGACATGCCGGCCGGGGGCCTCGTGGACAGCGGGAAGACGGTCGCCAGTGGCGTCCCCACGGCAGCCAAGGTGTCGACGGGCTTCGTGGGCGACAACGTCGGTCAGGTGGCGCAGAGCGTGAAGGACAGCGTGAAGGGCAGCATGAAGGAGGCGGGCATGAAGGGCCCCGTCGTCGGCGGCACCCTGCCGAACCCCGCGCTGCCGGCCACCGCCGACGGCAAGCTGCTGGGCGGGCTTCCGGTCGGCAAGTAGCCGGCCCCGGAAGGCACGGCGACAACCTCGCCGCCCATGGGATCCACGATTCGGGTCGGCTCCGCATTCCTCGGAGTCGGCCCTTCGGCATATGCGTCCGCACTTCGCGCGCTGGGCCGAACGATGGATTCAGGGTGACCCCGGGCGACAGGGCACCGTTGTGCTCATTGGAATGACCTGCTGGAGCGCCTTTCCCTCCTTGTTGGCGCGCTCCTGGTCGGCCACCTCCTGATCGCGGGGCCTGTCTGCTGCAGAAGCAGACAGGCCCCGCGGGCATGTGCGCCGCCCGGAAAAGAAGCCGAAAAAGATGCACGGGGGAGAAGAGCCGGGGAAAGGCGAGGGCAAGCAGAGCACGGAAAAGCCGATGGCGGCCCACCGGAGTTCCGGCGGACCGCCATCGAGTGAAGTGCGGCTCAGAAGATGATGCCGCCCGTGTACGGGGCGTTCTGCGACTGGTCGACGGCCGCCGTGTTGCACGCGGCGTAGTGCGAGTTCGGGGCCACGATGCCACCGAGGACGGCACCGTTGGACCACGGAGCGATGCAACGACCGTCGATCACCGAGCCGTTGACGACGGCGATGCCCTGCTGGGGGGCGTTCACGACGATCGGGGACTGCGAGAAGCCGCTTCCGCCGGTGACGGTGGTGTTGGAGTCGTTGGCCGCGGCGGCGCCACCGGCCGCGAGCACGAGGCCCGCGGCGAGGGCGGTAATGACCGTAACCTTGTTACGCATGGGATGCGCCTTTCGGTGGGGCGGTAGGGATTTCCGTGCTCCGAATTGCTCGGAGCAGGTCAGAAGAGCAGCCCACCCGTGTACGGGGCGTTCTGCGACTGGTCGATCTTCGCCGTGTTGCATGCGGCGTAGTGCGAGTTCGGGGCCGCGACGCCGCCGAGCACGGAACCGTTGGACCACGGCGCGACGCAACGGAGGTCGGCGACCGAGCCGTTGACGACGGCGACGCCCTGCTGGGGAGCGTTGACGACGACCGGGGACGACGAGAAGCCGCTGCCGCCCTTGACGTCGGTGCAGTCCTCGGCCGCGGCGGTGCCGGCCGCCGCGAGGACGATGCCCGCGGCGAGGGCGGAAATGGCCGAAACCTTGTTACGCATGAGTTGCGCCTTTCCGGGCTGTTTTGGGTGTTGCACCTGCTCCGAGTTACTCGGGGCAGGGTCAGAAGAGAATGCCGCCCGAGTACGGGGCGTTCTGCGACTGGTCGACGGCCGCCGTGTTGCACGCGGCGTAGTGGGAATTCGGCGCGACGACGCCACCGAGCACGGATCCGTTGGACCACGGGGCGATGCAACGACCGTCGATGAGCGTCCCGTTGACAACCAGAACGCCCTGCTGAGGGGCGTTCACGACGACCGGCGACTCCGCGAAGCCGCTGCCGCCCTTGACGGTGGTGTTGGTGTCGTTGGCCGAGGCGTAACCGACGCTGCTGACCATAGCGCCGAGGGTGAGGGCAGTGATGACCGCGAACTTCCTGGGCAACTTAGTTCCTTCCTCAATTCACGGTTGCGCACGCTTGCATACCAGGAAACCTTGATATGCGCCTATAAGTCACGGGACGGGCGCCTAAACAAGGTTTATTCCGTCGGATGGCGCAATGCCGCAGGTTCCTGGGGGTCGAGCCGGAATGGATCCGGAATCCATATGGCGTAAATGAACGACAATCCCAATGGGGGACGCGCGTTGACATGGGTCCGGCCCACCGGAAGGGAGGGGGCCGGTGGGCCGGGCAAATGCTTCGTATGAGGGCTTTCGCCGGTACGGCCGGCTCCTACGGCTTACGTCTGGTCACTTGCTGAGCAGGGAGCCCAGCCCGGCCGAGGTCGGGGCCTGCAGCGGGTGGACCTGAACGACGCCGTTTCCGGCCGGGTTCTTCACCGGAATCGTGGGCTTCTTGGAAGCGTTCGGGTCCATGCCGTCGAGGTAGACGCCCGAGACACCCGGGGTCTTCTGCTTGTCGAAGGCGCTGCCGTTGGCGAGTTTGCCGTTGCGGGCAAGACGCGACACGACGTCGGCCGCGGGCACCACCGCCGGAGTCACCTTGGTCGGGGACATGAGACCGAGCAGGCCGCCCGACGCGGCCGGTGCGGCCGGTGGGGTGGCGGCCGACGCCGCGACGGCGGACCCACCCACGAGGCCCGCGCCGATGGCCAACGCCGCAGTGGTGAAAATTGCCTTCTTCATGATTCACCTCGGTTGAAAGTTACCTCTGATCCGACGGCTGGAGAACATAGCAGTCCATGCCCTCCTTAAAAGCGATGCGTTACTCCATACGCATGAAAGTCGGAGGGGTGAACAATGCTTTGCTTACGGTGTCGTCAAAGGGATTCACATGGTCGGTGAATCAATTGATCGTATGGTGGGTGCGGTTTCGACCGGATGGGTAGTGTGAAAGAGGAATTCCAGCGGGGCAGCCGGTGCTTCGGCCGGGGCGGCCGCTTCGCGGCCCTACCCTCACCGCCATGACCGCCGACAGCGCCCAGCCCACGCCGACCGCGTCCCCTGCCATCGCCACCGGCAAGTCGCTCATCTGGTCGGAGGAGTTCGACGCCCCCCTCGCCTGGGGGGCCAAATGGGTCGGCGACAGAACCAGCGCCTACCGCTACGGCAACCACAATCCGGACGACAACAAGCTCGACTGGCTCAGCCCCGGCTGTGTGACCGTCTCCGAAGGAGTGGCCACCTTCACCGCCACCCCGGCGGGCCACACCCTCGAGAACGGCCTGCAGGCCTGGCACACCGGACTGCTCACCACCGAGTACTCCGCCGAGGGCTTCCAGGTGCGGACCGGCGACTACGCCGAAACCCGGGTCAGACTGCCCTCCGGGACCGGTGCCTGGCCCGCGCTGTGGACCTGGAAGAACGGCGGGAACGAGATCGACACCTTCGAGTACCACCCCGACAACCCGAACCTGCTGGAGCTGTCCAACCACGTCAACCCCGCCGACGCCTGTCACACGGATGCCTCCGCGATCGCCCCGGACGAGTGGGTGACCATCGGCAGCCGGTACGGCAAGCACTCCGTCGACTGGTACGTCAACGGCGAACGGGTCTTCCGCGACGGCACCGGAGTGGGTGCCGGCTGGTCGGCGTACCTGATCCTCAATCTCTCGCTGAGCGCCGGCCGGTACCACCCGGCCCCCTCCGGTCCCGGCCCCCTGACCTTCGCCGTCGACCACCTTCGCGTCTACCGCTGAGTGTTTCTCGAAAGGAGCCCCCATGCGTGCACTGCCCGCACGGCGTATCGCGTCCGTCGCTCTGAGCGCCGCCCTCCTGGTCGGCATCGCCGCCCCGGCCGCCGTCGCGGCCGGTTCCGCACGGGAGAGCGCCCGCGCCGCGCTCCTCGGGCCCGTCCCCGGGGCGGACGAACTGATCCCGCAGATCAAGAAGCTCGGCGACATCGGCGGTGTGCTGACTCCGGTCGCCAGACTGCTCAACGCCGTACTGAAGGCCGACGGCGGCCAGTTGTCCGTCGTCGACGCGCAGAAGCTCGGCGACGCCGTGAAGGACGCCATCGCCAAGGCCACCCCGCTGAGGACCAAGGAGGCCAAGGGAGACGCGCTCACCGCTCTGAAGAAGGCGGTGGACGCCCTGATCGTGGCCGTCACCTCCGGCGACGCCGACAAGGTCCCCCCGGCTGTCAGCAGCATGGTGACCGCCCTGGGCAAGGTCCTCGCCGCGGCGGCAACGGTCGGGTGAACCTCGCCCGGGCCGTCGGTCATTCGGGTGAGAAGGCAGCGGGCCGTTCGGCAACCCGTCGATAAGGTCGCGCGATGACCTCAACCCCGACCGAAACGCGCCCCTTGCGCATGTCCGACCTCGGCACCCTCGTCCTGCTGCCCTGGAGCGGCGCCGCCGCCGACGGAGGCGACCTGCCGTATCTGCTGGCCTACTCCCTCGGGGACGCCGAGGGCGGGCCGCGGGCGACGTCGGCCGCGGTCGAGGCGCTGCTGGCCGGCAACGGACTGCGGGTCGGCGGGGGCCTGGTCGACGGCACCACCGAGGACCGGATCGCCGTCAGCCTGTTCCTCGAAGCCGGGCAGGCCTTCGTCACCATGCCACAGCTGGGGGCCCGGTGCGCCGCTCCGCCTCAGTGGCTCGCGGCGGTCGCCGAACGCGGCTACGCCTACCTCGTGTTCACCACGCGCCCCTGGTCCGAGGGCAGGCCGGGCCGGCCGATCGAGCCCGCGGCGCTGGCCGCCTTCGCCGGCGCCGAGCAGACCCTGAGGGCCGCCGCGCATGTGCTCCTGCCGGCCCTCACCACGCGCTGAGCGCGTGGTCGGCATGCCGAGCCTGACCCGTTTGTGGGATTTCTGGACGAGCTGACGTACCGGCTCCGCCGACGTTCCGGGTGGGCACAGCATCGTATGAACGTACTGGTGTTGACCCTACGAGGGAGCGAGCCATGGTCGTCAGTGCCGGTGGAGTACCGAGCGGCGCCGAGCCGCCGGGATGGCGGGCGACGAGGCGCCGGGTGCTCGCCTGCCTCGCCGCGCTCGCGCTCGCCCCCGTCCTCGCCGCCTCGCGTGCCCCGCGGGCCGCCCAAGGGTCCGGGCGGGCAGCCGAGTCGGCCTTCGACGAGATCTACCGGGGCCGTCGCATCCGGGGCGCCCTGCTGCCCGCCCCGGGATGCGGCGCCGACGGCCGTGCGTGGCAGGTGACCGTGGACGGCCGCCCGCTGCATCTGATGCGCCGCTCCGACGGCAGCTGGCTGAGCATGGTCAACCACTACTGCTCGTATCGGACCTTGCTGGAGGCCACCCGGGCGGCCGTGGACGAGCTCGGCCCCGGGCAGCGGCTGCGCGACCTGGCGCCGGGCCTGCTCGACGGACGGCATCTGCACAGGGGGGAGCGCCATGGTGTACGTGCGTAAGGACGTGAGCACACTGACGCGCGACGAGCGGCGACGGCTCGTCAACGCACTCCTCCAGATCAAATGGCGGGGGGAGTACGACGAGTTCGTGCGGGTGCACATCGCGTACTACCAGGCCGACGGCGAGACCGGGCTGCGTCCCGCCCACATGGGGCCCTCCTTCCTGCCCTGGCACCGCCGCTTCCTGCTGGACCTGGAGCGGGCGCTGCAACGGGTCGACCCGTCGGTGACGGTGCCGTACTGGGACTGGACGCGGGACCGTTCGACGACGTCCGTGCCCTGGAGCGACGACCTCCTCGGCGGCAACGGGCGCAGCTCCGACCACCAGGTCGTCACCGGGCCGTTCGCCCGTGCGCAGGGCTACTGGCGCATCCGGGAGGGCATCATCGACGTCGACTTCCTCACCCGGGACCTGGGCCGGGCCGACGACCCCATCGAGCTGCCGACCGAGGAGGAACTCCAGGAGGCGCTCGCCGACCCGGTCTACGACACCTCGCCCTGGGACTCCACCTGCGACGAGGGGTTCCGCAACAAGCTGGAGGGCTGGGGGACCGGACAGGACGGCGTCGCCTGGCGCAATCACAACCGCGTCCACCGCTGGGTCGGCGGTGCCATGCTCGGCGGCGCCTCCGTCAACGACCCCGTGTTCTGGCTGCACCACGCCTTCGTCGACCTGCAGTGGACGCGCTGGCAGCGACTGCACAGGAACGGCTCCCCGCGCTATCTCCCCGCCCAGCCGCCCGGCCCCCGCAGCGGGCAGCGCGGGCGCATCGTCGCGCGGCACGAGCCGATGCCGCCCTGGGGGGTGACACCGGAAGAGATGGAGGACGTGAGCCGGATCTACCGGTACGCCTGACCGCTCCCGGGAGCCGGCTCAGCCCAGCCGGCGTACCGGGGCGCCGTCCAGGAACGCCCGGATGTCCTCCACCGCCTCCCGGTAGTACGTCTCGTAGTTCGCCCGCGACACATAGCCGAGGTGGGGGGTGGCGAGCAGACGGGGAGCCGTGCGCATCGGGTGGTCGGCGGGGAGGGGCTCGATGTCGAAGACGTCGATGCCCGCGCCGGCGATCCGACCCTCGTGCAGGGCGGCGAGCAGGGCGTCCTGGTCGACGATCGCGGCGCGGGAGGTGTTGACCAGGTAGGCGGTGGGCTTGAGGAGGGCGAGTTCGGCGGGGCCGAGCAGGCCGCGGGTGCGCTCGCTCAGGGCCAGGTGGACGGAGACGTAGTCGCTGCTCGACAGCAACTCCTCCTTGGAGGCGGCGAGTTCGACGCCCACCTCGTCGGCGTACTCCTTGGTGAGGTTCTGGCTCCAGGCGCTGACGTGCATGCCGAAGGCGGTGCCGACGCGGGCGACCCGGCTGCCGATCCTGCCCAGCCCGAGCAGGCCCAGGCGGCGGCCGTGCAGGTCGGCCCCCACGGTCTGCTGCCAGGGGCCGCCGGAGCGCAGGGAGTTGCTCTCCTCGACGAGGGAGCGGGCGAGGCCGAGGAGCAGGGCCCAGGTCAGTTCGACGGGCGGTGTCGAGGTGCTCGCCGTGCCGCACACGGTGACGCCGTGCGCCTCGGCGGCGGCGTGGTCGATGACGCTGTTGCGCATGCCGGAGGCGACGAGCAGCTTCAGCCGGGGCAGGCGGGCGAGCAGCGAGGCGGGGAAGGGAACGCGCTCGCGCAGGGTGACGACGATGTCGAAGTCGGTCAGGGCAAAGGCGAGTGCGTCCTCGGTGTCGAAGTGTTCGGCGAAGCTGACGACCTCCACCCGGTCGGCCACGGGTGACCAGTCGGCGAGCTCCGTCGCCACCTGCTGGAAGTCGTCGAGCACAGCGCAGCGCAGCCGCACGGCGGGTCCCTTCGTCGGCGCGGTCGGGTGGCAGGGCGTGATCAGTAATGGTCGCGCATGAGCGGATCCGCGAGCCAGTCGGGCATGCGGGGACCGAGTACGCGTAGATCAAGAAGCCTTTAAGGATTGCGCAAGCCGAGAACCATTACACTCGCCACTCCATGCCGCAGGCGTCCATCCATCGGGGGAGATACATGCGGTTCGTGTGTGTACGGGCGATGCTCGTGACCGGGGTACCGGCCGTTGCCGCGGCCCTTTTCCTGTTCCTCGGGTTCGGCGTGGGCGCCTTCGCCGGCCGGCCCTACGTCGGCCAGGGGCTGATCACGGCGGGGCTGGTCGCCGGGGCCGTGGCCGCCGGGACGGCGGTCGGTGACGTCGCCTGGTTCCTGATGGCGGCCCGCGGCCGGTCCGAGCCGGACGACGCGACGGCAGGGGGCGCCGAGACGGAGGTCCGGGCACAGCCGGACACCTAGACTGGACCGAGCGTGACGACCAGGGCTGGACGGGAGAGGACTGTGGCGGCAGACATCGGGGGCTTCGACGATCCGTCCGCCGAGGTACTGGCCGAGGCGGCCGCCGCCTTCGGACTGCTGGCCTCCTCGGCCCGGTTGCACCTCGTGTGGGCGCTGGCGCAGGGCGAGAGCGATGTCACCCACCTCGCCGACCGGGTGGGCGGGGCCCTGCCCGCGGTCAGCCAGCACCTGGCGAAGCTGAAGCTCGCGGGGCTCGTGCGGTCCCGGCGGGAGGGGCGGCGGCAGATCTACTTCGTCGACGATCCCGACGTGGTGACCGTGGTCCGGGTGATGGTGGGACAGCTGGCCGCGCGTGCCGACGGGGCGTCCGCTTCCGTGCACGCGCTGCACGGGGCCGGTGGCTGACACCACCGCGGCCCCGGAACCGGACTCCGGGGCGCTCGATTCCGCGGGAGGGCCGGGACCGGTCGCCGATGCGGGATCGGGGCCGGGCCCTGCGACGCTGCTGCAGACCCTGCGGCGCCTGGGCAGCGGGCCGCGCGGTCTGACGGAGGCGCAGGCCGAGGAGCGTCAGGCCCGCTTCGGGCCCAACACGCTGCCGACGCACCGGGAGGCCTCCTGGCCACGGGCGTTGCTGCGCAGTCTGCGCGATCCGTTCACCGCCGTGCTGCTGTGCCTCGGGCTGGTGTCGGCGGCCGTCGCCTCCTGGGGCACCGCCTGTGTGATCCTCCTGCTGGTCGCCGTGAGCTGTGTGCTGCGGGCGTCCGGGGAGTACCGGGCCGGCCGGTCCATGGCCGCGCTGCGCGGTCTGGTCGCCACCACCGCCACCGTCCTGCGCCGCGCCGGGGAGGACCTGCCGCCGGACGCCCGGGAGATCCCGGTGGACGAGCTGGTGCCGGGAGATGTGATCCGGCTCGGCCCCGGCGACCTGGTCCCCGCCGACGTACGACTGCTGCGCGCGCAGGGCCTGACCGTGCATCAGGCCGTGCTCACGGGCGAGTCGGCCCCGGTGGCGAAAGACGCCGCCGACGGGGCGGGCGGTGGTCCGTTCGACCGGCCCGAGCTCTGCTTCCAGGGCAGCAGTGTCGCCTCCGGCAGCGCCACCGCGGTCGTCGTGGCGACCGGTGCGCGCACCCGGTTCGCCGCGGCGCACGGCCGCGGCGACGCCCGGCCCGAGGCGAGCGCCTTCGACCGGTCCGTGCACGGCATCTCCTGGATCCTCATCCGGTTCATGCTGCTGACCCCGCCGCTGGTCCTGATGGCCAATGCCGCGCTGCGCGACCGCGGTCTGGAGACGCTGCCGTTCGCCGTGGCCGTGGCGGTCGGGCTGACGCCGGAGATGCTGCCGGTCATCGTCACCATGTGCCTGGCCCGCGGCGCCTCGCTGCTGGCCCGCAGCCACGGGGTGATCGTCAAACGGCTGCCCGCGCTGCACGACCTCGGCGCCGTCGACGTGCTGTGCCTCGACAAGACCGGCACGCTCACCCGGGACCGGCCGGTCCTCCACCGGGCCCTCGCCCCGGACGGCCGGGAGGACCCCGAGGTGCTGCGCTGGGCCGCGGTGAACGCCTGGTGGACCCTGCAGCTCGCCGATCTGCCCGCCCCGGACGCCCTCGACGACGCGGTCCTGGACGCGGCCGACGAGGACGACGTCATGGCGTACGACGGGGTGGCCGCCCTTCCGTTCGATCCGCTGCGGCGCCTTGCGACCGCCGTCGTGGGCAGACCGGGGCGGCTGGGCACGCACACCCTGGTCGTCAAGGGGGCCGCCGAGGGCGTCCTGGAGCGTTGCGTACTGGAGGACGACGAGCGCGGGGAACTGCTCGCGCTCGCGGCGCGGCACGCGGACGACGGGCTGCGGGTGCTGGCCGTCGCCACCGCCGACCGCCCCGCCCGCACCCGCGAGTACACGGCCGCCGACGAACGCGGCCTTGACTTCCGGGGCTTCGTCACCTTCAAGGACGCGCTCGCCCCGACCGCCGGCGACGCGCTGAAGGTCCTCGCCGACCGGGGCGTCACCGTACGGATCCTCACCGGCGACCACCCGGGCACCGCCGTCCGCGCCTGCCGCGACCTGGGCATCGCCGTACCGCAGGACGGAGTCCTCACCGCCGACGGCATCGACTCGCTCACCGACGCCGAACTCGCCGCGGCCGCCGCCCGAACCGTCGTCATCGCCCGCTGCACCCCCGAGCACAAGGCCCGCTTCGCCGCCGCCCTGCGAGCCGGCGGACACACCGTAGGCTACCTCGGCGACGGGGTCAACGACCTGCCCGCCCTGCGCGCGGCCGACGTCGGCATCGCACCGCGCGACGCGGTGGCCGTCGTCCGGGACAGCGCCGACGTGGTCCTGGCCGACAAGGACCTCACCGCGATCGACCACAGCATCGCGGCCGGACGGTACTCGGGCGGCAACATCGCCACCTATCTGCGCATCACCCTCTCCTCCAACCTCGGCAACGTCATCGCCATGCTCGCGGCGGGCCTCCTGCTGCCCTTCCTGCCGATGCTGCCGGCCCAGGTGCTGGCGCAGAACCTGTGCTTCGACGCGGCCCAGCTGGCCTTCGCGCACGACCGGCCGCATCCCTCCGTGCTGCGCCGTCCGACGCTGCTGCGCCCTCGCGACCTGCTGCGCTTCATCATCGGCTTCGGCGTCCTCAACGCGGTGGCCGACCTGGCCACCTTCGGCGTGCTGGAACTCGCCCTGCACGGGCCCGAGGGGCTGGACGACCAGGCCGTGTTCCACTCCGGCTGGTTCACCGAGAACCTGCTCACCCAGGCCCTGGTGATGGTGCTGCTGCGCACGGGGCGCCTCGCGGCGGGTCGGGGACCCGGGCCGATCGGCTGGGCGGCGGGCGCGCTGGCCGCCGTAGGGCTGCTGCTGCCGGTCTCCCCGCTCGGCTCGCTGCTCGGGCTGACCCCGCTGCCGCTCCTCTACTACCTGCTGCTGGCCGCCGTTCTCGCGCTGTACACCGTCGGACTGATGGCTGTCGGAAGGGCACCTTGGTTGTACAGTTGCGCAACGCAGCAACCATGCGAGAAGTGAGAAGGGGTGGGCGGGATGCTCCGCAACGGACTGGAACCCTGGCACCTGCTGGTCCTGGCGATCGTCATCATCGTGCTGTTCGGTTCCAAGAGGCTGCCCGAGGCCGCCCGCGGGCTCGGCAAGTCCATGCGCATCCTCAAGAGCGAGGCGAAGGCGATGAAGGAGGACGGCGCCGCCCCGGCACCCGCCGCCCAGCGCCGGTCCGAGCCCGCGTTCCCGTCCGGCGCGACGGCCGTCCGTGTCGTCCAGTCCTTCCCGGGCGATACGGCATCGGCCCGTCCGGTCTCCGAGGGCAGCACGGTTCGCTGAGCCGGTACGGCGTACCGGCCCGGTGCAGGTGGGAGGTGTGACGCAGCCCACCTGCGAACGGGATAACGCTTGCTATATTGCGCAATCAACCAACCCGAGGGATGCGCCGTGGCGCCGTCGGTTGGCGTCGGCCACAGCGTAGGGAGTGGGAGTTGAGCGACCCCTGGGGCGGAAACCGTGGCCATGCGGCCACCCGAGATCGTTCAGCAAGCGTTCCCCGTCAGCGCGAGTCGGATGACGGCATGTCCCGCCCGCCGCAGGGGGGCCGGGCGGCCACCCGGCAGGCTGCGCGCTCCCGGGGGCGCGGCTCGGGCCGCCGGGCCAAGCCCGTCGTCCGGCGCAGAAGGATCGCCCGCATAGCCCTGTTCACGGTGGCGGTGCTGATCCTGGTCACCGCCGGAGCCGGTGCCTGGCTGTACGAGCACCTGAACGGCAACATCAAGAGCGTCGCGATCGACGACGGCGCCGGCGGGAAAGAGAAGGCCGACGCCTTCGGGCGGACCCCGATCAACATCCTGGTGATCGGCTCCGACGGCCGTAACAACGCGGCCGACTGCAAACTGGGCGGCGGCTGCGGCTCGGCGAGTTCGACCGTCGGGCACAACGCGGACGTGGAGATGGTGGTGCACGTCTCCGCCGACCGCTCCAACGCCACCGTGATGAGCGTCCCGCGCGACACCATGACCAATGTCCCCGCGTGCAAGGACCCGGACAGCGGTCAGGCGACGTCCGGCTACTACGGGCAGATCAACAGCGCGCTGCAGTACGGCGCGGCCTGCCAGGTCAAAACCATTCACCAGCTCACCGGCATCACCATCGACCACTTCGTGATGCTCGACTTCTCCGGCGTGGTGAAGATGTCCGACGCGGTCGGCGGTGTGTCGGTGTGCGTCAGCGACAACGTCTACGACACCTACTCCCATCTGAAGCTGGCCAAGGGCACCCACACCCTCCAGGGCGATGCGGCGCTGGAGTTCGTCCGCTCCCGGCACGGCTTCGGCGACGGCAGCGACCTGGGCCGTACCGTCTCCCAGCACCTCTTCCTCAGTGCCATGATCCGCAAGTTCAAGAGCGCGGGGACCCTGACGGACCCGGCCAAGGTGTACTCGCTGGCGGACGCCGCCACCAAGGCGCTGACCGTGGACACCGGCCTGGGCAGCGTCACCAGGCTGGTGGACCTGGCGACCGATCTGAACAAGGTCCCGTCCAAGCGGATGACGTTCACCACGATGCAGACCGCGGCCGACCCGACCAACGCCAACCGGGTCGTCCCCGCGGCCTCCGCGAAGTCGCTGTTCGCGACCATCGCGAACGACCAGTCCCTGACCTCGGACAGCGGCAAGAAGAAGACGTCCTCGGCGTCCCCGTCCGCGTCGGCGGCGGCCACCGTGCCGGCCTCCGAGGTCGCCGTACAGGTCGAGAACGGCACCACCACCGGCGGACGCGCCTCCGCCGTCGCGCAGGCCCTCCTCGCCAAGGGCTTCAGCTCGAACACCACCACGGGCAACGCCCCCGCGCAGTCGTCGAGGACGACGATCACCTACGGCCCCGGGCAGAAGGCCGAGGCCCAGACGGCGGCCTCCGCCCTCGGACTGCCCGCCTCGCACCTCACCCAGGGCAGCGGCAGCGGCGTGGTCCTCGTCATCGGCAGCGACTGGCCGAGCGGCACCGCGTACGGCTCCTCGGGCGGTTCGTCGGCCGCCCCCGCCGACACGCACGCCGCGGTGGCCGACGCCCACGCCCAGACCGCCGACAAGGCCAAGACCTGCGCGAAGGTCAGCCCCTACAAGACGGTGCAGATCAACGGCGTGCCGATGACACCGTCCCAGGCGTACGCGGCGGCGAGCGGCAGGAAGGACTCGGCGCCGTGACCGAGCCCCTCGCCGGATGAGCGGTTCGTCGCCGTGCGGCCCGTTCAGCCGGTGTCGGATCTCTGCTCCGCCGCGGTGTCATAGACGGCGCGGGCCTCGGCGATGGCGGACCGGTGCCGCTTGACTGCTGTAACAAGTCGTGAACCAGGGGGGAAGACATGCCTGTTCGTGCTCTCGTCGTCGATCCGTCCGCATCCGCGGCCGTCCGCCTCGCCGAGGTGCCCGACCCCGTGCCCGGACCGGGCCAGGTCCTGGTGGATGTCTCCCACGCCTCGTTGAACCACGGCGACCTCAACGACGCCCGCTCGGGGCGCGTCCCCGTGGGCGCGGTGCTCGGTTCGGACGCCGCCGGAGTGGTCGTTCAGGCCGCGGCCGACGGAACGGGCCCGGCGGTGGGCACCCAGGTCGTGGCGCTGACCGCGGGGGCGTTCGCCGAGCGCGTGGCGATCGACGTGGACGCACTCGCTGAAATACCGAAGGGCCTGGAGCCGGCACGGGCGGCCGCTCTGCCGGTGGCCGGAGTGGCGGCACTGCGCGCGCTGCGGGCCGCGGGGCTCGGACCGGACAAGCGGGTGCTGGTCACCGGGGCCTCCGGCGGGGTCGGCCGGTTCGCTGTCCAGCTGGCGGCGCGGGCCGGCGCCCATGTGATCGCGTCGGTGGGCTCGGCGGCCCGCGGAGAGGGGCTGACCGAGGCCGGCGCCGACGAGGTGCTGATCGGGCTGGAGGGGCTCGATCGACCGGTCGACGCGGTCATCGACAGCGTGGGCGGCTCTCAACTCGTCGCGGCATGGAACCTGCTCGCTCCCGGGGGCAGCGTGCAGAGCGTCGGCTGGACCTCCGGGGAGCCGGCCGTCTTTCCGCCGTATGCGACCGTCGGCCCGGCCAAGTCGCTGAACTCCTTCGTCATCGAGGGCCATGCCGGCGCGGACCTGGCCGTTCTCGCCGGCATGGCCGCTGAGGGGTTCCTCAGGGTCGAGATCGGCTGGCAGGGCTCCTGGGACCGCTTCGACGAGGCCGCCGAGGCCCTCCGCGGGCCCCGCGTCTCAGGAAAAGCGGTCATGGCGCTGGGAAGCCCACACTGACCAGCGGAGACCGGACGCCCGGCCTCTGGTTCCGGCACGTGGGGGACACGCCCATGGTGAGCCGTGTCCGGTGATGGGCATGGTCGTTGGAGCGAACATGCGAAAGATCATCATGACCGCCACGCTGGCCGTGGCTGCTGTCGCCATGGCAGTTCCTGCTCACGCGGACAACAAGTCGACCCCCCACTGGACCTTCGCGCCGGGATCCGTCTGCGGGCTGGAAGGGGCAGAGGTGTCGGTGCTGCCGATTCTGACCGACTTCGTTCCCGTCCACGCCAACAACTGCCCGAACGGCAACGTGCTCGACTACCCGACGATCTAGGTCGAACGGTCCCCTCAACCCACCACCATCCCGGTGTGTCGAGGGCAACTTCCTGACTGGAAGAAGCCGGTGAAAGCCGCCGGAGACCTCCCCGAGCTGCCCGCCACTGGTTGATCTTCGGCCAAAAACTTCGAGACGTATTCGACACGGCGACCCGCAAGAACCCGGTGACAGCCGGACAGCCCCGGAGCCTTCCCTTGATCGTTGGGGGAGCGCCCGGGGCTTTGTCGTGCCCGAGGAAGCCGCTCTGAACAGCAAAAACGCCCTCCCGAAGGAGGGCGGAGACTGGGCGCCCCCGGCAGGACTCGAACCTGCGGCCAAGCGCTTAGAAGGCGCCTGCTCTATCCACTGAGCTACGGGGGCCGGTGTGTGGCCTCTGTCGTGGGTGCCCGGGTGTGGGCCGTTCCGTGACGTTGCCGGGGACAAGGATAGGGCTCCCGTGTCCTTGTCCCTGTTGCTTCGCCTCCGTGGCTCGATGTGGAGGTTCGGTGAAGCGGTCCTGATAATCGCAGGCAGGTACGAATCGTGCATCGCTTTTGGGCCCTCGCGCACCGGGTGTTGTGCACTCGTTATGCCTGGACTGTGCCCGCGTCCCAGTCGTCCCTTCCGTCCCTTGTGTCCTGTCGGCGCGCAGACATGCTCATATGCTTCAGAATTCCCCTAAAATCGGGCATTCTCCGCATGTGGTGACCTTGGACGTACGGCCTCAGCTGCTCGACGCACTCTCCGCCCTGCGCGACAGTGTCGCCGCCGCACGCTTCCCGCTGCCCCTGGCCGGGGCTCCACGCGCGCGTGCCAACCGCGACGAACTGCTCGCACAGCTCGACGACTACTTGGTGCCCCGCCTGCGGGAGCCCGAAGCGCCCTTGCTGGCCGTCGTGGGCGGATCGACAGGAGCCGGCAAGTCGACTCTCGTCAACTCCCTCGTGGGGCGCCGGGTCAGTGAGGCGGGCGTGCTGCGGCCGACCACGCGGACCCCGGTGCTGGTGTGCCACCCGGAGGACCATCACTGGTTCAGCGGGATGAGGGTGCTGCCCGACCTCACGCGCGTGTGGGTGCCCCATCAGGACACCGGGGACGACCTGTTGCTCCCCGGGGAGGACCCCGCGCGCGTGCTGCGCGTCGAGACCGCCGACACGATGCCGCGCGGGCTCGCCCTCCTCGACGCCCCCGACATCGACTCCCTCATCGCCGACAACCGCGTCCTGGCCGCCGAACTCGTCTGCGCGGCCGACATCTGGGTGATGGTCACCACAGCCGCCCGCTACGCCGATGCCGTGCCCTGGCATCTGCTGCGTACGGCGAAGGAGTACGACGCCACCCTCGTGACGGTGCTCGACCGCGTGCCGCACCAGGTCGTCTCCGAGGTGTCCCGGCAGTACGGCGCCCTGCTCACCAAGGCCGGACTCGGCGACGTACCGCGCTTCACCGTGCCCGAACTGCCCGAGTCCGCCTGGGGAAGCGGGCTGCTGCCGGCCACCGCCGTGGCCTCGCTGCGGACCTGGCTCGTGCACCTGGCGCAGGACCCGGCCGCCCGGCAGCAGGCCATGGCACGCACCGTGAACGGGATGCTCGACTCCCTCAGGACCCGGCTGCCCGAACTGGCCAGTGCCTCCGCCGCCCAGTACGCGGCGGCCCTGCGGCTCACCAACGCCGTCGAAGGCGCGTACGACAGCGAGCACGCGCGCGTGCGGGCGCGGCTGCAGGCAGGCGCCGTACTCGCCGGAGACGCCCTCAAGCGGTGGCGCGCGTTCCCCCTGGACTGCTCCGCCGGAGAGCTCCTGGACGCGCTCGTGGAGAGCCTGGCCACGCTCCTGCTGTGCGCCGTCACGGCAGCCGACGAGCGCATCCGGGAGGCCTGGCGGCGCGAACCCGCGGCGAGCGCCCCGGAGCTGACGGAACAGGAGCCGTCCTCGGAGAGCGCCGAGGACCGCATCGGGATGGCCGTACGGCGATGGCGGCGCGAGCTCGAGGAGTACGCCGAGGAAGAGGTCCGCGACCTCGACCGCAATGTCGCGCCGGACCCCGAGGTCGTCGCCGCCCTGGTCACCACCGCGCTGCTGGGCGGCCGCCGGGCGCGTCCGGCCGGTGAAGGGCTCGCCGAGCGGATCGGCGCGCACGGGGCGCTGCGGCTGCGCGACCGGGGCGGGCGGCTGCTCACCGAGCACCTCGACCGGGTCATGAACACCGAACGCGAGCGCCGCCTCGCCCCCCTCGACGCCCTCGAGATCCACCCCGAACCCCAGGCCGAACTCATCGCCGCGCTGTCCGTACTGCAGAAGGAGAGGTGACCGGTGACTGCCGTCACAGACGAGGACCACACGGGCCGGGCCGAGCACCCCGAAGAGAGCGCCAAGGGCCTGACGGGAGGGGGCGGAGCGGCGAAGCAGGGGCCCGGCGGGCGGGAGTCCGGCGTACGTGACAAAGGCGGCCACGCGCGCGTGGTGGACGTCGGCACCTCCCGTCGTGCCGACACCGCGAGCGCCTGGGACGACGGGCTGATCGCGCGGCGCGCCACCGAGGAGAACACCGGGTCCGAGCATGCCCCGGTGGTGGAGACACGGGCGCTCAGCGTCCAGCCGGCGGTCCCGCTCACCTACGACCGCCCCCTGCGGTCGCGGCTCGACGCGCTGCGGGAACTCGTGGGGCTCTCCCGCACCCGGCTCGACGGCCAGACGCTCGCCGAGGCCGGACGGGTGCTCGACGAGGCGGCGGCGCGGCGCAGGCTCTCCGGGCAGCACACCGTCGTCGCCATCGCGGGCGCGACGGGCAGCGGCAAGTCGCAGCTGTTCAACGCCCTGGCCGGGGTGCCCATTTCGGAGACCGGCGTACGGCGGCCCACCACCGCGACTCCCATCGCGTGCAGTTGGAGCGACGGCGCGGCGAGCCTCATCGAGCGGCTCGGCATCCCGCCCCGGCTGCGGCGGCGCCCGCTGCAGAACCCGGAGACCGAGGCGCAACTGCGCGGGCTGGTGCTGGTCGACCTGCCCGACCACGACTCCGCGGCCGTACAGCACCGTGAGCAGGTGGACCGGGTGCTGGCCCTCGTCGACGCCGTCATCTGGGTCGTCGACCCCGAGAAGTACGCCGACGCCGTCCTGCACGAGCGCTATCTGCGGCCCATGGCGGGACACGCGGAGGTCATGTTCGTCGTCCTCAACCAGACCGACCGGCTGCCCGGCGAGGCCACCCATCAGGTTCTCGACGACCTGCGGCGGCTGCTCGACGAGGACGGGATCGCACTGGGCGAGTACGGAGATCCCGGTGCCACCGTGCTCGCGCTGTCCGCGCTCACCGGGGACGGCGTCGGTGAACTGCGCGAGGCACTTGGGCAGTTCGTGGCGGAACGCGGCGCTCCGGCACGGCGAATTTCGGCTGATCTCGACGCGGCCGCGGCGTCGCTGCGGCCCCTCTACGCGGCACGGCGGCGGACCGGCCTGAGCGAGGAGGCGCGGGACGAGTTCTCCGCCCGGCTCGCGGACGCGGTGGGAGCCTCCGCCGCCGGCGAGGCGGCCGAGCGCGCCTGGCTGCGCAACGCCAACCGCGCCTGCGGAACGCCCTGGCTGCGGCTGTGGCGGTGGTACCGCGACCGGTCCGAGGCGACCACCGGGCGGGTGCCGTTGCCGACCCAGACGGACGAGGAGGTCACGGCACGCCAGCGTGTCGAGCAGGCGGTACGCACGCTCGCCGACCAGGCCGCGACCGGGCTGCCCGCGCCCTGGGCCCAGGCGGTGCGCGAGGCGGCCGTACGCGGCTCCCACGGGCTGCCCGAGGCGCTCGACGACCTGGCGGTACGGGCGGGGCTGCCGCCGGGCCGGCCACCGCGGCCGGGCTGGTGGCCACTGGCCGTCATGGCCCAGGTCTCCATGACGCTCCTTCAAGTCGTGGGCGGGTTGTGGCTGCTGGGGCAGATCATCGGGTTCATGGCGCCGAACCTGGGGGTGCCGGTGCTGCTGATGGCGGCCGGCATCATCGGCGGCCCGATCGTCGAGTGGAGCTGCCGGATGGCGGCGCGCGGACCGGCTCGGCGCTACGGCACCGACGCGGAAAGGCGATTGCGGGAGGCGGCCGCCGGGTGCGGCCGGGCCCGGGTGCTGGACCCGGTGGCGGCGGAGCTGCTGCGCTACCGGGAGGTGCGGGAGCAGTATGGGCGGGTGACGGGGGTGGGGAACGGGCCTCGGTGACATTCGGACGGGGCGGTGGCGCCCGGACGGGGCGGTGACACCTGGACGAGGCGGCGACACCCGGACGGGGCGTTGGCTCCCGGAGGGTGACGGTGAGCCTTTCTGTAGATGATCACTCTTCGGGGTCCATCTGGACTCACTCGTCCGGGTGACGGAGTTTTCCACAGGCGGGGGACGGTCCACAGGGTCCGGCGGGCTCGGCCCGGCACAGGCAGTCTGGCGGTGCGGTGATCGCGAGGGACGCGGTCACCGCGGCAGACGCAGCCGTACGGGACGGGCCCGTAGGCATGTCCGCCCGGCCCCGGCGGCCGGGCGAGGGAGGGGGTCGTGATGAACGAGACGATCATCTGCGCCGTGGGGAACGTGGCGACCAAGCCGGTGTTCCGGGATCTGGCGTCGGGGCCGTCGGCGCGCTTCCGGCTCGCGGTGACCACGCGCTATCTGGACCGCGAGAAGAACGAGTGGACCGACGGCCACACCAACTTCTTCACGGTGTGGGCGAGGCGGCAGTTGGCCACGAACGTGACCGCCTCGCTCGACGTGGGCGATCCCGTCATCGTGCAGGGCAGGCTCAAGGTGCGCACGGACATGCGCGAGGGACAGAACTGGGCCTCGGCGGACCTCGAGGCGGTGGCGATCGGCCATGACCTCACGCGCGGGACCTCGGCCTTCCGGCGGCCGGGCAGGCCGGAACCCGAGCCGGCCGCTGCTGAGCCCCGGCAGCCCGAGCCCAACTGGGAGACATCGCCCGGCGGTTCAGGTACTGACTCAACCCAACGAGAGCCGGAGCCCGCTGCGGTGACGTGATGTCAGGCGGTGCCCCGAGCTGACCGTACTGCGGCTTATCGGCGAATGCGTTCCGAACGGTCCGGTGGATTTGTCGATAAGCCCTGCTCATGGGCTGTCCTGGCGATAACGATTCCGAGTCGGATCGCTTGTCCGACGGTATGACCGGCAAGCGTGGTGCGCCGCGTCCATAGGATGCCCGGCATAGCTCTCGGGGCTTCTGATTCTGCTGGTGGGACCACACCCCCCACGTCAATGGTCCTGCTCGAAGGGGAATTTGGTGTTTTCTTCTTTCTCTGCGCCGTCCGCGCGCAGGCGAGGGGCCGTCCGTCTCGCCGCCGCGACGCTGGTGTCCGGTCTTGTGGCTGTCGGGATGCTCACCGGAGCCGGTACGGCCACCGCGGAGGAGACGACACAGAGCCAGGGCGGGGCGACCGCCACCATAGGCGGCCTCAAGACCTACGGGACCGCCGTGATCCACGAGAAGACCGGCGACCAGCAGGTCTCGGCAGGCCTGTTCGAGATGTCCGTCGACGGCGGCGGCACCCTGCAGACGTACTGCGTCGACATCCACAACCCCACCCAGCGGGACGCCAAGTACCACGAGACCGCCTGGAGCGGCACCTCGCTGGGCGCCAACGACAACGCCGGCCGGATCCGCTGGATCCTGCAGAACTCCTACCCGCAGGTCAACGACCTCGCGGCGCTCGCGGCGAAGGCGGGCGTCCAGGGCGGCCTGACCGAGCAGGACGCGGCGGCCGGCACCCAGGTGGCCATCTGGCGCTACTCGGACCACGCCGACGTCGACGCCGTCGACCCGCAGGCCGAGAAGCTGGCGGACTACCTGCAGAAGAGCGCGGTCGACATGGCGGAGCCCCAGGCGTCGCTGACGCTGGACCCGGCCGCCGTCTCCGGCCACCCCGGCGAGCTGCTCGGCCCGGTGACCGTGCACACCAACGCGACCGGCGTGACCGTGACGCCACCGGCGAACGCGGCGACCACCGGGGTGAGGATCGTCGGCAAGGACGGCAAGCCCCTCACCTCCGCGGTCGACGGCAGCCAGGTCTTCCTCGACGTGCCCGAGCACGCGGCCGACGGCTCGGCCGAGCTCACCGTGCAGGCCTCGACCACCGTGCCCGTGGGCCGCGCCTTCGCCTCCGACACCCGCAGCCAGACGCAGATCCTGGCCGGCTCCAGCGAGTCGACGGTCTCGGCGGTGGTGGGTGCGACCTGGGCGAAGAAGGGCGCCATACCGGCCCTGTCCGCCGCGCGGAACTGCGTCAAGGAGGGCGTGGACATCACCGCTGCCAACCAGGGCGACGAGGCGTTCACCTTCGAGCTGATGGGCATCGAGCACAGCATCCCGGCAGGCGAGTCCCGCACGGTGACGATCCCCCTGCAGGAAGACCAGCCCTACGACTTCACGATCACGGGCCCCGCCGGCTTCCAGAAGCGCTTCACCGGCATCCTCGACTGCAGGACCCAGGCCTCCGAGACCGGCAACGCGACCCAGATCCTCAGCGAACCGAGCCCCGCCACGGTGGGCGGCACAGCGGACGACACCAACCTCGCCGCAACCGGCGGCTCCACCGCGACCCCACTGATCGCGGGCATCGCCATCGCCCTGGTGGTGATCGGCGGCGCGGCCCTGGTCCTCGTAGGAAAGAAGAACGCACCGACGCAGGACTGAGACCCGGAGGAAGCGTGGGCGCCGAGGGCAAGGACGCCTCCCCAACTCACGCTCTTCCAACACGGGTTGGGCCACATGCGTGCGGCCCGGCCCGATCGATGGGCAGGATGGCCTCATGACGAAGTCATCCGTATCGCCCGGGTCGCCCACCTCCTCGGGGTCGGTGCTGTCCCTGTGGTCGCAGGACTCGGTGCTGTCGATCGGCTCGGTGGGGTCGGTGCTGTCCATCGGGTCCGTCGGCTCGGCCCTGTCCGTCGGGTCGATCGGGAGCGCGCTCTCCGTCGGGTCGATCGGCTCGGCGCTGTCGCTGATCTCGGCCGGGTCCTGGCTGAGCACGGGATCGCTGCTGTCCGCGCAGTCCCGGTGGTCGGTGCTGTCCTGGCGTTCCTCCCGTGCCTTCCGGTCGGCGGGAGTGGTCGGGGTGACGGCCGTAGCTGCCCTGCTGTTGGCCCAGCGGCTGCCCAGGGCGAACGGCGACCACTGACAGTCACCATGGCGCCGAGGAGGTGAATCTGCGAGAAGATCTCGGTCCAGCGTCTTCCACCCGGCGGCGGACACCGACCCGAGAAGGGCCGATCTCGTGATCATCTTTGGCACCAGGGGATACCTGTACCAGCTCGCGATACTCACACTGGTGTGCGGAGGCTGCGGCAACCCTGCCGCGCACACGCTCAGGAAGCGTGTCACGAAGTTCACGCTGTTCTTCGTGCCGCTGTTCCCCATCTCGACGAGGTACGCCACGCAGTGCACCTTCTGCGGCAGGGAACAGAAGGTGACCAAGGAACAGGCCGAACAGCTCCAGACCCAGGCCACAGCCACCCCCGACGGCCGCCCCCACACCCAGCCGCACCAGCACCCCGGAGCCTGATCACCCCCGACACCGGCCGGCGAAGCCCCAGGTCACGGGCGCCCGGCCATATGGGTTACCACCCAAGGCTGGACCTCAGGCAAGATGGGGTGTATCTGCCCACTGCCAGATTTCAAGCTGCCGGACGGTTTCTCTTGGCTGAGTACATCTACACCATGCGCAAGACGCGCAAGGCAATCGGCGACAAGGTCATCCTTGACGATGTTTCGCTGAACTTCCTGCCCGGCGCGAAGATCGGTGTGGTCGGGCCGAACGGTGCCGGTAAGTCGACCATCCTGAAGATCATGGCGGGGCTGGAGCAGCCGTCGAACGGTGACGCGTTCCTGTCGCCGGGCTACACCGTGGGCATCCTGCTCCAGGAGCCGCCGCTCAGCGAGGACAAGACGGTCCTGGAGAACGTCCAGGAGGGCGTCGCCGAGGTCAAGGGCAAGCTGGACCGGTTCAACGAGATCGCCGAGCTGATGGCCACCGACTACTCCGACGCGCTGCTCGACGAGATGGGCAAGCTGCAGGAGGAGCTCGACCACGCCAACGCGTGGGACCTCGACGCGCAGCTCGAGCAGGCCATGGACGCCCTCGGGTGCCCCCCGGGCGACTGGCCCGTCACCAACCTCTCCGGTGGTGAAAGGCGCCGCGTCGCGCTCTGCAAGCTGCTGCTGGAGGCCCCCGACCTGCTGCTGCTCGACGAGCCCACCAACCATCTCGACGCCGAGTCGGTGAACTGGCTGGAGCAGCACCTCGCCAAATACGACGGCACCATCGTGGCCGTCACCCACGACCGGTACTTCCTCGACAACGTGGCCGGCTGGATCTGCGAGGTCGACCGCGGCCGCCTGCACGGCTACGAGGGCAATTACTCCAAGTACCTCGAGACCAAGCAGACCCGTCTCAAGGTCGAGGGGCAGAAGGACGCCAAGCGGGCGAAGAGGCTCAAGGAAGAGCTCGAGTGGGTGCGGTCCAACGCCAAGGGGCGTCAGGCCAAGTCCAAGGCCCGTCTCGCGCGCTACGAGGAGATGGCCGCCGAGGCCGACAAGATGCGGAAGCTGGACTTCGAGGAGATCCAGATCCCGCCGGGTCCGCGTCTGGGCAGCATCGTCGTCGAGGTCAACAACCTCAGCAAGGGCTTCGGCGACAAGCTCCTCATCGACGACCTGAGCTTCACCCTGCCGCGCAACGGCATCGTCGGTGTCATCGGCCCAAACGGCGCCGGCAAGACCACCCTCTTCAAGATGATCCAGGGTCTGGAGACCCCGGACTCCGGCTCCATCAAGGTCGGCGAGACCGTCAAGATCTCCTACGTCGACCAGAGCCGCGAGAACATCGACCCGAAGAAGTCCCTCTGGGCCGTCGTCAGCGATGAGCTCGACTACATCAACGTCGGGCAGGTCGAGATGCCGAGCCGGGCGTACGTGTCCGCCTTCGGCTTCAAGGGCCCCGACCAGCAGAAGCCCGCCGGTGTCCTCTCCGGTGGTGAGCGCAACCGCCTCAACCTCGCGCTCACCCTCAAGCAGGGCGGCAACCTGCTGCTCCTCGACGAGCCGACCAACGACCTCGACGTCGAGACCCTCGGCTCGCTGGAGAACGCGCTGCTGGAGTTCCCGGGCGCGGCCGTGGTCGTCTCCCACGACCGGTGGTTCCTGGACCGCGTCGCCACGCACATCCTCGCCTACGAGGGTGACTCCAAGTGGTTCTGGTTCGAGGGCAACTTCGAGTCGTACGAGAAGAACAAGATCGAGCGGCTCGGACCGGACGCCGCGCGCCCGCACCGCGCCACCTACAAGAAGCTGACCCGGGGCTGATCGATCTTGCGTCACATCTACCGCTGCCCCCTGCGCTGGTCGGACATGGATGCTTACGGCCATGTCAACAACGCGATCTTCCTCCGGTATCTGGAGGAGGCACGCATCGACTTCCTGTCCCTGCGGGGCAAGGAGTCCAAGCAGGGGTCCGTGGTGGCGCGCCATGAGATCGACTACAAGCGGCAGCTCGTTCACCGGCCCGACCCGGTGGACATCGAGCTGTGGATCACCGAGATCAGGGCCGCGTCCTTCACCGTCACCTACGAGGTGAAGGACGAGGACCTGGTCTATGTACGGGCCTCGACCGTCGTCGTGCCGTTCGACTTCGAGACGCAGCGGCCGCGCCGGATCACCTCCGAGGAGCGGGAGTTCCTCGAGGGGTACCGGGACGACGCCGAGGAGGAGGCCGTCGCCGCATGACGGCGCTCCACCTTGCCGACGAGCGGGAGGCGGCGGACCTCGCGGCCTTCCTCTCGCGGCTGCTCCACTACGACCGCGGTGCCGCGGTACGTCTCCAGGCCGCCGGGACCGCGCTCGCCGTCTTCGGGCGGCCGCCGTCCTTCGAGGTGCTCGCGATCCGCGCGGTGCGGCTCGCCAAGCCGTACGAGAACGGGCTCGACGTCACGCTCGACGTGACCGTGTCCGCCGGTGAACTCCTGGAGGTGGTCGACGAGTCGGCGGCGACGGCGGGCGTTCCGGCGGCGTTGACGGGGCCGCCGTGGGCCGGCGTCCTCCCGCCCCGCGGCGGCTGGCGGCCCGAGCCCGGGCTGCCCGCGCCCGACGCGCTGCGCGCCATGGTCGGCGCGGCCGTCGCCGAATTCCGCTCCCGTACGGGGGAGTTGGCACCCGAGCTGCGCACACGCGCCGAGCTCGACCGCATCGGACGGGAGATCTGGTCCCGGACGGTCGGCGACACCCACCTTCCGGTACGGGCCGCGCACGCGGCACAGTCGCTCGGGTTCCTCCGGTCCACGCAGAGTGCCGGGGACCTGGCGCTGGTCTCGTCGGGCGCCTGGCTGCGGCTGCGTACGCCGTACGGGTCGATCGCCGTACGGCGTGCGGGGCTTGGGGGGCTGGACGTCAGCGTCCGGTAGCCATCCGCACGGGTCCGGTGGTCATCCCACGTGATCACTCACTGCCGTCCGGCCGTACGGCGATGCGGTCCGGCTCCAGGGCCACGCGGTCGCCGGACTTCGGACCGAGGCGCTGCGCGGCGTTCTGCGGGCCCCGCAGCGAGTGGCGCAGGGCCGCGTCACCGCTCGCGCGCCGACGCGTGACAGGGCGAACCGTGCCGCCGCGCCGAACGTCGTCAGGGTCAGTCCGGGGCGTTGACCATCGAGGCCGCGGCGTACGTCAGGTACTTCCACAGCTGCTGCTCGTGCTCCTCGGACAGGCCGAGCTCGTCGACGGCGTCCCGCATGTGCCGCAGCCAGGCGTCGTGCGCCTCGCGGTTCACGGTGAAGGGGGCGTGACGCATGCGCAGCCGGGGGTGGCCGCGGTTGTCGCTGTACGTCGTCGGGCCGCCCCAGTACTGGATCAGGAACAGCGTGAGGCGCTCCTCGGCCGGGCCGAGGTCCTCCTCGGGGTACATGGGCCGCAGTACCGGGTCCTCGGCCACCCCCTCGTAGAAACGGTGGACGAGGCGGCGGAAGGTCTCCTCCCCGCCGACCTGCTCGTAGAAGGTCTGCTCCTGAAGCGTGCCGCGCCGAATCTCATTCACGCTCCCATGCTCTCAGACCGCTCGGCGGAGGACTTGAGGCTTAGGTCCCCGCCCCGCCTCCAGGAACCGGACATTCCGGATCTGGCGGCTTCGGTACTCGCCTCGTGCCCCCTCCCGCCGCACAGTGGACCTATGGGCGCAGCTGCTCTCGACAAGGAACTGGACGACCTCGCGGCCACCGCGCGGGCGGAGCTCGTACGGGAGATCGACGCGAGCGGGGCCTGGGACGACGACCCGGTGTGGCGGGAGGCGTTCGCCGCGGTCCCGCGCCATCTCTTCGTGCCGTACTACTACGTCGGGGTCGTCGGCGGCTACGAGCGACGCTGGGGCGAGAGCCCTGATCCACGGACGCGCGAGCGCTGGCTGCGCGGGGCCTACGAGGACGCCCCGCTGGCCACGCGGCTGCGCGACGGCGAGCTGCTCTCCTCCAGCAGCCAGCCGTCGCTGATGGCGAAGATGCTGGCCGAGCTGAGGGTCGAGGACGGCAACCGGGTCCTGGAGATCGGCGCGGGCACCGGCTACAACGCTGCCCTGCTGGCCCACCGCCTCGGCGACGACGACCTGGTCACCACCGTCGACCTGGAGCCGGAGATCACCGAGTCGGCCCGGCAGCACCTGGCCGCCGCCGGCCACCACCCGGCCGTCGTCACCGGCGACGGCGCGCGCGGAGTCCCCGAACGCGGCCCCTTCGACCGGATCATCGCCACCTGCACCCTGACCTCGGTCCCGCGCGCCTGGCTCGCCCAGTGCAACCCCGGCGCCCGCATCCTGGCGCCCTTCGCCACGGGCCTGATCGTCCTGACGGTCCGGGACCCCACCCACGCCGAGGGCCGCTTCCTCCACACGCCCGCCTATTTCGTCCCCCTGCGCGGCGGGACCCGCCCCGAGCAGGAGTCACTCCAACTCGGCGACATTCCCCGCCGTGCCAGGGACCACGAACTCTTCCGCTTCCTCCTGGCCCTCACCCGCGGCACCCTCGATCCCCAGGAGGCCTTCGCCCTCTGGGACCACGAGGAACAGCCGGAGCGCCAGCGCTACGGCATCACCATCGGCACAGAGCGAGCGTGGGCATGGCTGGACGACCCGAAGGGGCCGTACATCTGGCCCCTCCGGTGATTCAGCCGCCCTTGAGGGGCGCGACCAGCCACGACCGCGCCGCGCCCCACAACGACATCAACTACCCACGGCGAATAGTGATCGTCGTCCACGCACCCACGTGCACTCGATCCCCATCCTGCAGAGGCACCGGCACAAAGGGTTGAATCGGCTCATCAGAGCCGTTGACCGTCGTACCGTTCGTCGAGTTCTGGTCCACGACCGCCCAACTGCCGTCCGGCTGCTGCACGAGCACCGCATGCTGGTGCGAGACGCCCGGGTCCTCCGGCGGCACCGCCAGGTCGATGTCGGGGGTGTCGCCGGTGGAGTGCCGGCGGCGGCCGATGGTGATCTGGTTGCCGCTGAGGGTGCGCTGCTGCTCCGGCGAGTACGCGGGCAGGTTGAGGCCCGCGGCCTCCGGGCCGGAGCGCTGCATCATCGCCATGAAGTACTCGCGGTCCGGACCGATGGTCGCCGTCCAGGTCACCGGCCCGCCCTGCGTCTGCGGGAAGCCCTGGCCGGGCGGGGGTGCCTGCGTCGAGCCGGGCTGCGGATAGCCGTAGCCACCGCCCTGACCGGGGCCGCCGGGGCCGCCGGACGGCGGGGAGATCACCCAGTCGTCGTCACCGCCGCCGAAGGACGGACCGCCCTGCTGCGGCGGACGTCCCGTCTCCTGCGGGTAGCGGGGCGGGGCCGGCGGACCGGGCTGCTGGAACGCCTGCGGGGCGCCCCCCGGGCCACCGGGGCCGCCGTGCGGTGTGGGGCCGGGCGGCGGCGGGACCGGACGCGACGGGTCGGGGCCGAAGCCGGACCGGTCGGCGAACGGGCTCGGCGGACCGGAGGGCTCGTTGCCGAAGGGGCTCGGCGGGCCCGAGGGTTCGTTGCCGAACGGGCTCGGCGGGATCGGCTCCGCCGGGCGGTTCATCTGGGACGGGCGGGAGCCCTGGTACTCGTACGAGTCGCCGCCGCCGTACGACGGACCGGGCGGCTGCTGCTGGAAGGGCCCGCCGGGGCCGGGCGCCGGCGGGCGCGGGGCGGCCGGGGTGTACGAGGTCGCGGTGTTCGTCAGGAAGTTCCACCGGCACTCCTCGCAGAACGGCGCGCCGCCCTCACGGGGCGTACGGCACTGCGGGCAGAGCTCCGGCTCGGGGTCCGGCACAGAGGAGAGCGGGCGGCCGCCGGGCCGAGGGCCCTGGCCGGGCGGCGGGAAGCCGTAGCCGCCGCCGGGCGGGGGCGGCGGGGGAGGGGGCGGAGGCACGGCACCGGCCATGCGGTGACCGCAGACCTCGCACCAGTCGTCGGAACCCGACTGGTGTCCGTTCGGGCAGGTCGGCATGTCGGCGCTTCCCCCTTTCCTTCAGGGTCCTACTCGATCCTGGGATGTGTGTGATGTGTACGGCGACGGGACGTCGCTGTCACTTCTTTACACGAACAGTCTTTGTCGACCGTGTCTCGAGAGTCATCTCGTCGGCCTCCGCGACCTTCGCTTTCAGTCGCACAGTACCTGTCGCGGCATCGACCACGTCCACCACCTTCGCAAGCAGTTTCGCAGTATCCGCGTTTCCGGAGGCGCTGGCGAGCTGAACGGCCCGGCCTAGTTTGGCCGTTGCTCCATCCATATCGCCCGCTTTGCGAAGATCCAGCCCTTGTTGGATGGCCTGTGCCAGTTCGGCCTGCCCCGTGTAGTGGGCGACCTGGGGGTTGATCGAGGTGGAAGCCACCATGTCGTCGGTCCACACGGCCCTGACGAGGCCCTGGGCGCCGAGGTTGTGCGCGCTGCCGTCGGGCTGCGGGACGACCAGGGAGACCCGGGCGGCGAGCATCTCCTGGCCGAGGGCCGCGGCCGGGACCTCGACGCATACGTGGTAGTCACGGGACTCGTCACCCCAGGAGCCGGTGGGGTAGTCCCCGGCGCGTGGGCCGGCCTCCGTGCGGCGGTCGGTCAGCTCCTCGACCGTGGGCGCCACCTGCTTGACGAACTTGATGGTGGTGCCCACCGGCGTCCACAGCCTCAGAGCGACGTCGGCGACCTCCTTGCCCATCGCCTTCTCCATCATCTGCGTGAAGTCGGCGGCGAGGGCGGCCGGGTCGGCGACGATGTCGGCGGTGCCGAGCAGTGCGGAGGCGATTCCTGTGACTTCTTTCACTTCCCAGTCGGTGCCCACGCCACGTGCGTCACAGGTGAACCGTCCGGCACATTCGTCGAGCGCCCGCTTGAGGTCCTCGGGCGACTCGTGCTCGTTGCGGCCGTCGGTGAGCAGGATGCCGTGCCGGATGGCGACCTCGTCCGAGGAGAGCAGCCGGTCGGCCAGCTTCAGCCAGGTGCCGATGGCCGTGCCGCCGCCCGCGCTCAGCTTCCGCAGGGCCTCCTTGGCCTGGCCGCGGGTGGTGGCGTCGGCGACCGCGAGGCGCCCGCCGCCCGGGTAGACCTCCTTGGCGACGTGCGTGCCGCCGATCACCGCGAAGTGCACCCCGTCGCGCAGGGTGTCGATCGCGGCGGCGGTCGCGTCACGGGCGTTGCGCATCTTGGTCGGCGGGTAGTCCATCGAGCCGGAGCAGTCGACCATGATCGCCACCCCCGCCGACGGGCCGCGCCCCGGCCCGTAGAGGTGAGGCGCTGCGACGGCGCTGCCGACCGTGCCGCCGCCGGTGGCGGTGACCGTGACGATGGCGTTGACCTCGCGGCCGCCCTCCGGCAGGTACTCGTTCTGGTACACGTCCATCGAGAACTGCGGCACGCTGGACTTCGAGAAATTGGCCATGCCTACTCAAATCCCCCTCGAAAACCCCGCGTTCGCGGGGCGACGACTGTATGCGGACCGGTCCCCTCCGGTCCGCTGAGGCATCCCCGTATACGGCCTCAGGCCGATCCTGCCCCCTGAGGGACGGCCGGGAACGGCACGACGGCCACTGTTACGTTGTCGTGGCCCCCGCCGTCCAGGGCGTGACCGACCAGCACACGGGCGCTGTGCAGCGGACGTACGGCGGCATCCGTCGGCACGACCTCGGCCATCTCCTCGGCCGCCTCCGCGTAGTTCCACAGTCCGTCCGTGCACACCACCACTACACCCGGCCGGTCCGGCTTGAAGGAAGCCGTGTGCGGCTCCAGTTCGTAGGCGTCCGCGCCGAGCCAGCCGGTGATCGCGTGGGCCCGCTCGTCGGCGTACGCCTCGGCCTCGCTCATCAGGCCCGCGGAGACCATCTGCGCGGCCCACGAGTCGTCCTCGGTGAGGCGGGCCGGGGCCGAACTGCGGTCCACCGGCACCCAGTAGGCGCGGCTGTCGCCGACCCAGCCGACGACCAGCAGCCCGGCCGTCACGACCGCGCCGACGATGGTGCAGGCGGGCGCGTTCTGGTGCGGGGAGTGCTCGCGGGCGGTCGCGGGTTCGTCGGCCAGGGCGTTGACCGCGTGCGAGGCGGCCACGATCGCGTCGTGCATGGCCTGTTGCGGGTGCGTGCCGCGCGGCAGGGCGGTGAGCAGCGCGTCGTTCGCGGCGCGGGCGGCGGCGAGCGAGGCCTCGTCGGGCCGGGTCGCCGAGGAGACCCCGTCGCAGACGATCGCCACGGACGCGGGCGCGCCGTCGGGCAGGGTGGCGGTGCCGATGCCGAACGCGTCCTCGTTGCGGTGGTGGCGCAGACCTCGGTCGCTGACGGCGGCCACCGGGCCGGACTCCTGCTCCATGTGGTCGCGCTCCCGGGGCTGGGCGTGCCCGCAGTTCTCGCAGTAGCCGTCGTCGTCGACACGGCCCGCGCGGCAGGCCACGCACAGCTTGGCCTCCTCGGCGGGTGCGGCGAGCGAGGCGACGCGCGGGTCCGGGGCCTGCAGCGGGTACTCGTCGGGCACCGGCGGCCGGTCGAAGCGCACCCCGGAGGCGGGGGAGACCGGCGATCCCGTGGGCTGCTCCGGCGGCAGCGGGGAGCCGCCCGAGTCCGTGCCGTGCAGGTCCGTCGGCAGATGGGTCGCCGCCGGGGTGTCGGAGCCGCCCGGAGCGGCGGCGACGGGCCAGGCCGCACCGTCGCCCTCGCCCGGCCGCAGGTCCGAGCCGTTCAGCGCGATCGTCGGATGGTCGTCCGGCCGTGCGGGCACGACGGACAGGTCGTATCCGCACGCACCGCAGAAACGGTCACCCGACTCGAGCGGCCACTCGCAGCTCGGGCAGTTCGACAGGGCGGCCTGCTGGGGCATCTGCGACATCAACTACACCCACGTCCGGGGGCGGTAACGGTTGGCACGTTCCACCAGGTCGATCCTCTCCTCGCCGCCCCGCGCCAGCCGGGCCAGCGTGCGGTACGAACGCTCCAGTCCGAAGCGGAGTCCCCGCTCGTCCAGGTCGCTGCCGAGCAGCACGCGCTGCGCGGCGGGAGCAACCACCTGGCCACCGGAGAGTATCCAGTCCAGCGCGCAACCGAGGACTTCGGCGGACAACTGCTCCCGGCGTGCCGGATCCAGACCATACGCGTCCAGCGCCTCGACCTGCCCGGCGGCGGCCCGCAGGTCCTCCAGGAACGGTACGTCGGAAGCGGCCGCCGTACGCCCGCGCAGCCGTGCCCGCACGGCCGCCACCCGCGCGGCCGTGTAGTGGATCGAGGACTCCGGTACCGACTCCAGCGTCCGTACGGCACTGCGCCGGTCCCCGGTCGCGAGCTGCACGCGGGCCAGACCGAACGCGGCACTCACATAGCTGGGGTCGGTCGACCAGACCAGCCGGTAGTACTCGGCCGCGTTGTCCAGCTGGCCCAGCACCTCCGCGCACAGGCCGAGCGCCAGCTTGGGCGCGGGTTCGCCGGGGAAGGCGTCGTAGATCGCGTCGAAGGCGAGCGCGGCGCTCTCCTCGTCGCCGGTCACCAGCGCGGCCACGCCCCGGTACCAGACCACCCGCCAGTCGTCGGGCCGCTCGGTCTCCAGGGTCTGCAGGGCGTTGAGTGCGGTCGCGAAGTCGCCGTTCTCCAGCCAGGCGCGGATCTGCCTCAGCCGGGTCTCGACCGAGGCCGCCGGAGCCGCGGCGAGCGCCCCGAGCAGCTCGGCCGGCGCGGTCGTCATCAGGCCCGCCAGGAAACCCGCGTTCGGGTCGGAGGGATCGACGCGGGGGACCGGCAGGGCGAGGGCCGCGGTGGGGGAGTCGACGTGCTTGACGAGGGCCGCCGTGCCGTTCGCCGACGCGGGAAGCTGCGGCTGCTGCCCCTTCCGCGGCCGCACCATCCGCGCCCCCAGCCGTGACACGTCCCCCTCCAGCTTCGGGAACAACTCCGTGTCCGTGACCTTCAGTTCGGGTCCGAACAGCGTCGACAGCGCGGGCCGCGCCCGGCCCGTCTGCAGCGACACCACCTCGCGCAGCACACCCGTCAGCTGCTCCGCCATCTCCTGCGCGGAGGCGAACCTGCGGGCCGGGTCGGGGTCGGTGGCGCGGACCAGGAGCCGGTAGAAGGACTCGTACCGGCGGAAGACCTCGATGTTGTCGGGGTCGGGCAGGGAGTCCACGAAGACGTTCGTGTAGCCCTGGAAGTCGAAGGACAGGACGGCCAGGGTGCGTGCGACCGTGTACAGGTCCGACGCCACCGACGGGCCGACCTCGGCGACCTCCGGCGCCTGGTAGCCCACCGTGCCGTAGATGGCCGACTCCTCGTCGTCCATCCTGCGCACCGCGCCCATGTCGATCAGCTTGAGCTGGTCCTCGGTCTGGATCGCGTTGTCGACCTTGAAGTCGCAGTACAGCAGGTTGCGGCTGTGCAGATGGCCGAGCGCCTCCAGCGCCTCGATGCCGTACGCGCAGGCCTGCTCCACCGGCAGCGGATCCCGCTTGCCGTCCGGGGTGCGGCGGTCGTTGGCGATCTCCTTCAGGGACTTGCCGCCGACGTACTCCATGACGATGTAGCCGTCGAGCGAACCGGTGCGCTGGTCCAGGTGCTCCACGAAGTTGTAGATCCGCACGATGTTGGAGTGCTCGATCTCCGCCAGGAAGCGCCGCTCGGAGATCGCCGCCGCCATCGCGTCCTGGTCACCGGTGTCCAGCAGGCCCTTGAGGACCACCCAGCGGTCGGAGACCGCCTTGTCCACGGCCAGGTAGACCCAGCCCAGGCCGCCGTGCGCCAGACAGCCGACGACCTCGTACTGGCCGTGGACGACGTCACCCGACTTCAGCTTCGGGACGAAGGAGTAGGGGTTGCCGCACTTGGTGCAGAAGCCCTCGGTACGGCCCGCGCGCTCCCCGCGTGAACGGCCCACCGGCGCCCCGCAGTCGGAGCGCGAGCAGAACCGCTTGCGCTCGGGCACCTCCGGGTTCTCCAGCACCATCGCGCGCGGATCGGGCCGCGGCACGTCCGGAACCTGCACCAGGCCCACGCCCAGCCGGCCGCGGGAACCGGTGCTGGTGCCGGAACCGGAGCTGCGCACCGACACCGAACGGCCCGTGGACCTCCCCGACAGGGAGCGCGAGAGCCGCCCGGACACCGAGCGCCTCGACTTCGACGACTGCGAGGACGTACGCGAGCTGCCGGCCCGCGAACTGCCGCTGTCCTGCGAGCCCTTGCCGCCGCCGGTGATGCCGGTGGCCGACGAGCCCACCATGCCCTTCGCCGACACGACGGGCGCCAGACCGCAGGTGTCGCAGTACAGCTCGCCGCCGCCCACGTCCTCGTACGTGCCCTCGCAGTCCGGTCGCTGGCAGGTCTGCTGTGCCTCGCTCATGACGACGCCGTACCCCCTTTGTCGCTCACGCTCCGGACCCCCCGCGGTCCCGCGGGCCGCCCTGCGGCGGCACGCGCGGGGCGCCCAGCACTTCGGCGGCCGCCTGCTGGTAGCGCAGCACGGCCTGTTCGGCGACGCGCAGATCGCACGGGGCGCTCCACAGCATGCGGCGCGCCGCGTCGTACCGCTCGATCAGGAACGGGTCCTCGGCGTACCCGAGCCGGGCGACCTTCGCCTTGTACGCGTCGAGGCGGCCGCGCAGCTCGGCGCGGACCGCCAGGGGCGCGGTGACCGCGGTCAACGACTCGCGGGCGCGCAGCAGTTCGTCCTCCGCCTTCTGCTCCAGGGACTCCAGGAGCGGGGACAGGCGGTGCCACTGGGCGTGTCTGCGGTATTCGGCGGCCGTCGCCAGCTGCTCCTGCAGCGCGGTCGGCGGGCCGCTGACGACCGGCACCTCCGTGGCGGCGATCTTCGCGAGGACCTCCCCGCGCGCGTTGCGTGCCTCCGCGAGGGTGCGGTCCGCCCTGCTGAGCACGTCCCGCAGCTTCACCAGCCGCTGCTCCGCGTCCTGCCGGACGGTGAGCACGGCGTCGATCTCCCGGCGCACCTCCTCCAGGGCGCGCGCCTCCCGGTCGTACACCGTGGTGTCCGGCCGGCCGCCGCCCGGAGCCGAACTCCCCTGCGCGGGAATCCAGTACGCCAGCGGGTCGGAGATCACCTGCTCGCGCAGGGTGGTCAGGGTGCGGGTGATGCGCTCCAGGTCGTCCCCGGAGGGGTGCTCGCCGGGGCGCACACCGACGGAGTGGGCGAGCGTACGGGTGCGCTGGAGCTCCGCGGCCAGTAAATCGATCCGGGCGGGCAGCGCCGACCAGACCGCGTCGGCCGCGACCACCATGTCCAGGCTCGACGCGTACAGCTCGTTCATCAGGTCGACCAGGGCGGCCAGGGAGAACCGCCGGCTGAGCTTGCCCGGGGCGGACAGCAGCGTCGGCGCGTTCGCCGTGGCCGTCGTCGACCCTGCGACCGTGACGGACTCGCCGCGCAGCAGCTCCGTCAGCTCCACCAGGTCCTCGCGGCTGGACCAGCGGCGGCGGGAGCGGATCTCCCGGGCGGAGCGCAACGCGTCCGTGTAGGCGTCGAAGTACGCCCACAGCAGCGTGATCGATGCCTCCGCGGCAGCCCACCGCTCCTTGGTGATGCCCGTCAGCTGGGCGCCCTCGAGGAGTCTGCGGCCCGCGTGGTCCTGCAGGGCGAGGAGCGAGGTCTCGATCGCCTCGTGCTCCGCGCCGAGCCGCGCCAGCGCACGGTCCACCTCGTCCCGGTCCATCACCGGCCCGGCGGGGTCCGTGACGCCCATCGATCACCTCTCGCTGCTGTCGTGTTCCGTCGTGTGGTGCCGTACATCCGTCAGTTGATGATCGGTCACTTGTAGTGCGCTTCGGGAGGGGTCGCCGACGCCGACTTCTCGCCACCCTGGTCCATGGTCGGATGCAGCCACTTCTCGTACGAGGCCGCCCAATCGCCGTCCTTGATGTAGTTCTGCAGGGTCCGGTTGACCTGGCGTATCAGATCCCGGGAGCCCAGCTTCATCGCCACGCCGTAGTACTCGTCGGTGAACAGGCCGCCCTTCAGCTGCACCGTGGGGTCCTGTGCGGCCTGGCTCGCGGCGAGCGCGCCGTCCGTGACGACCGCGTCGACCTCGCCGAGCTGCAACTTCACCAGGCAGTCGAGCTGGTTGGGGACCACGGTCGAGATGTCCGCGCCGGTGGGAAGAGTGCCCTTCCCCTTGTCCGCCTGCAGCCGGTCCAGCGCCGTCGAACTGTCCGCCGAGCAGATCTTCTTGTGGGAGAGGGTGCGGTTGTATCCCGTGATCGCCGAGGTACGCGGGGCGAGGACCTGCTGTCCGGTCCTGAAGTAGGGGGCGGAGAACGCCACTTGCTTGATCCGGTCGCAGTTGATGGTCATGGTGCGCACCACCATGTCGACCTCGTCGTCCTGAATCGCCTTGATACGGCGGCTGGTCGGGATGGCCTTGAACGAGACCGCGTCCGGGTCGCCCAGGATGTCCTTGGCGATCTGGTGGACGAGGTCGATGTCGAAACCCTCCGGCGCACCGGAGGCGTTGTTCGGGTTGAGATAGCCCCAGCGGTAGCTGTTGGTGTCGATGCCGACGATCAGGCGCCGGTCCTTGCGGGCCTTGATCCTGTCGATGATCGGTGTGCTGCCGTCACCGCCCGACGGCGACAGACTGCCGTCCTGCGGGTTGTCGCACTTGGCCGCCGCCCTGGCCTGCAGGCCCTGCGCGACCCCCGGGCCGCCGCTGCCCGCGGCGTCGTCCGTGCCGCTCGACTGGGTCAGGGGCAGCAGCAGTGCGAACGCCAGGGCGAGGGCGCACAGGGCCGCCATCGCGCCGACCCCGCCCCAGCCCCGGAGGCCGGTCCGCAGACGCTGTGCCAGACGCCGTGCATCCATCGTCACGCCCCCTCTCACCGGTACTCCGACAGCCTGCGCCCGATGCCGACGACCGCGCCGGCCGCCCCCAGCACCGCGAGGACCGCGGCCCCGTACGGCAGTCCGGTCAGCGCGTCCCGGCCGTCACCCGCGGCCTGCTTGAATTCGGTCTGCTCATGCTTGAGCGCCTTCTCCAGAGCGATGTCGATGTTGTCGAAGCACTCGCTCGTCGGGTCCTTGCCTACGCCGATGACCTTGTCCCGGGCCTGCTGGTACTCGCCCTTGTCGTTCCAGCCCTGCGCGACCGTGTGCCGTTGCTTCCACACCTTCATGAAGCCGTTCGCGTCCTGTACGGGTTTGCGGCCCGCCGAGTCGTCCGCGAGACCGTCGGCCTTGGTCAGCGAGGCCGCCAGCTCACCGATCTGCTCGTCGTACCCGGCGGCGTAGGCGTCCACCGGATTGCCGCCCACGACCTTGGTGTCGGCGCCGCGGCGGATCAGGCTGAGGTTCTCGTCACTGCGGGCCGTCAGGGACGCGATACGGGCGTCGTGCAGCACGTTCAGCGAGCGGACGCCGTGGTTGTACGAGGCGTTCAGCCCCGAGCGGGCGACCGTGTGGCCGACGACCAGCCAGAGCAGGACCACCACGGACGCGGCCGAGGCGATGACCAGGCCGTGGTTCAACACCCGGTTGGTGCGCAGGTAGTTGCGGCGCTGGGCCCAGGCGAGCCCGCCGAGGACGAGCAGGCCGAGGCCGACCGCCGCCCACGGGAACGACTTCGCGTGCGCGTAGTCGGAACTCAGCCGCTGGTTCTCCTTCTGGTAGAGGGCCTCGGCCTTCGGCAGCATCTGCTGCTGCATCTGCTCGTTCGCCGCGCGCAGATACGCGCTGCCCACCGGGTAGCCCTGCCGGTTGTTGGCCCGGGCCGTCTCCACCAGGCCCTTGTACCGGGGCAGCAGCTTGTTGAGTTCGGCGATGGTCTTCGCCGAATCGGATCCCGGGTCCGAGCTGGAGGCGGCCGTGACCAGCTTTTCCGCGGCCGTCCTGATGCCGTCCTCGTACCGCTGCCGCGTCTCGGGCTTCTCCTGCGGGCCCGCGAGATAGCCGCTGGCCGCCGCCGTGTTGGCGTCGGCGAGCGAGCGGTAGATGTCGGCCGCGTCGGAGCTGAGCGGCTGGCTGCGGGTGAGCACCTGCTCGGCGGCCGTCGCCCGGGCCGTCATCTGCCAGGCGGTGACCGCACCGAACGCGACGACGAGAAGGGCGAGGAACGCACCGATGATGCGCAGCCGCCCGGGCTCCGTGGTCGCGGCCTCGCGCAGCCGGTCGACGCCCTCCGCGAAGGCCGTACGGCGTGCGGAGACGACGTCGGGAACGACTGCGGGGCCCGTCGGCGTGGGGGGAACGGGCCGGCCCGGCTGAGGCGGTACGGACGGCATCGTGGGCACGGCGGTGCCCGGTCTTGCCGCACTGCTCTTCGGCGGGTGTGTCACTTTTGACCTCCCCCATGGTCATCCGTCACAGCAAGTATCGCCGCCAGGACTGACATCCGCACGGGGTGCCTGCCGGCGGCTTGCAGGATCCCGCACGACCCCCTGCCCAAGAACACGTTCTGGGAATCAGTTCGGTTCCGTTCTGGGCGGTTGCTCGAAGTATGCCCGCACCCGTTCGTGCACCTCCGCTTTCGCGCCCACCCTGTCCAGGCCCAGCAGTGCCGCCCCCAGCACCGGGCTCGCCGTCACCACCCGGGGGACCGCCTTCGGGGCGCGGGCGGACAGCAACTCGCGGATTCCGTCGTTGAGTTGGGGGTGCTGGGCGGCCAGGACGCCGCCGCCGAGGAGAACGGGGGTCTCCTCCTCCAGGAGGTCGAGGCGGGTCAGGGCCACCGTGGCCATGGTCACCACCTCGTCGGCCAGGCGGTCCACGATCGCGCGGGCGACCGGATCGCCGTCAGCCGCCGTGGCGAAGAGGACCGGTGTCAGTTCATGGCGGCGGGCGGGCGGTACCTGCTCCAGGTGGAGGGCCTCGATGAGGTCGAGCATGGTGTCGTGGCCGAAGTGGGCCGGGAGGGTGTGCGCGAGGGCGGTGGGGTCGCCGCGGCCGTCCGCCGCCCGTGCCGCGTGCCACAGGGCCTCCTCGGCGAGGCCCCAGCCGCCGCCCCAGTCCCCGGAGATGCGGCCGAGCGCGGGGAAGCGGGCGGTGCGGCCGTCGGGGCGCATGCCGACGCAGTTGATGCCGGCGCCGCAGACGACGGCGACCCCGCGGGGTTCGGTGACGCCCGCGCGCAGGATGGCGAAGGTGTCGTTGCGGACCTCCACGCCCGCGCCCCACGCGCGCGCGTGCAGCGCGGCCGCCAGCTGCTCCTCCTCGAAGGGGAAGTCGGCGTTGGCGAGGCAGGCGGAGACGTGGTCCACCGAGCTCACCGAGGCCGCGGCGAAGGCCCGTTGCACCGCCTGGGCGACCTTGTCGACGGCCGCTTCCACGCCCACCACGGGCGGCCGGAAGCCGCCGCCGCGGCTCGTGGCGAGGACGGTTCCGTCGGCCGCCACGACCGCGACGTCGGTCTTGCTGTTGCCCGCGTCGACGGCGAGGACACGTGCGGTCATGCCCACGCGAGATGCTCCCGGTTGTGTGCGATCAGTCGGTCGGTGAGGGCTTCTGCGTACTCGTACTGGCCGATGAGGGGGTGGGCGAGGAGGGCTTTGAACACCCGGTCGCGGCCGCCTCGCAGCGCCGCCTCCAGGGCCAGGTCCTCGTACGCCGTCACGTTCGCCATCAGGCCCGCGTACAGCGGGTCGACGGGCGGTACCGGCAGCGGGAGCGGCCCCTTGGGGCCGACCGCCGCCTGCACCTCGATCACCGCATCGTCCGGAAGGAACGGCAGCGTGCCCCGGTTGAGGGTGTTGACCACCTGGTACGGGCTGCCGGCCGAGCCCAGCAGGGCGGCCGCGAGGTCCACCGCCGCCTCCGAGTAGTAGGCGCCGCCCCGCTTGGCGAGCAGTTCCGGCTTCTCGTCGAGGGCCGGATCGCCGTACATCTTGAGCAGGTTCCGTTCCATCTCGGCGACTTCGGCGGCACGGGAGGGCTTGGTGCGCAGCTCGCGCACCACCTCGTCGTGGGCGTAGAAGTAGCGCAGGTAGTACGACGGGACGACGCCCAGGCGGTCGAGCAGGGCCCGCGGCAGCCGCAGGTCCGCGGCGATCGCGTCGCCGTGTTCGGCGAGCAGCTTGGGCAGGACGTTCTCGCCCTCGGGGCCGCCCAGGCGTACCCCGATCTCCCAGGTGAGGTGGTTGAGGCCCACGTGGTCGAGGTGGACGTCGGCCGGCGCGACCCCGAGCCGGTCCGCGAACTTCCGCTGGAAGCCGATCGCCACGTTGCACAGACCGACCGCCTTGTGGCCCGCCTGCAGCAACGCGCGCGTGACGATGCCGACCGGGTTGGTGAAGTCGACGATCCACGCGCCCGGGTTGGTACGGCGGACGCGTTCCGCGATGTCGAGCACCACCGGGACCGTGCGCAGCGCCTTGGCCAGGCCCCCCGCGCCGGTGGTCTCCTGGCCGACGCAGCCGCACTCCAGCGGCCAGGTCTCGTCCTGCTCACGGGCCGCCTGCCCGCCCACGCGCAGTTGCAGCAGCACGGCGTCGGCGCCGTCCACGCCGGCGTCCAGGTCGTCGGTCGTCACGATCCGGCCGTCGTGCCCCTGCCTGGCGAAGATACGGCGGGCCAGGCCGCCCACCAGCTCCAGGCGTTCGGGCGCCGGGTCGACGAGGACGAGTTCCTCGACGGGCAGGGTGTCGCGCAGCCGGGCGAAGCCGTCGATGAGTTCGGGGGTGTAGGTCGAGCCTCCGCCGACCACGGTGAGTTTCATACGTGGTTAACCCTTCACTCCGGTGAGCGTGACGCCCTCGACGAACGCCTTCTGGGCGAAGAAGAACACGAGGATCACGGGGGCCATGACCAGCACGGTCGCGGCCATGGTGAGGTTCCAGTCGGTGTGGTGTGCGCCCTTGAAGGACTCCAGGCCGTAACTGAGGGTCCATGCGCCCGGGTTCTCCGACGCGTAGATCTGCGGGCCGAAGTAGTCGTTCCAGGCGTAGAAGAACTGGAACAGACCCACGGCCGCGATGCCCGGTTTGGCCATCGGCAGGACGACCTTCAGGAGCGTGCGCAGGTCGCCGCAGCCGTCCACCTTCGCCGCGTCCAGGTACTCGTTCGGGATGGTCATCAGGAACTGGCGCAGCAGGAAGATGGAGAACGCGTCACCGAAAGCCATCGGGATGATCAGCGGCCACAGCGTGCCCGACAGGTCCAGCTGCTTCGCCCAGAACAGGTACATCGGGATGATGATCACCTGCGGTGGCAGCATCATCATCGAGATCACCAGCATCAGCGACAGATTGCGGCCGCGGAAGCGGAACTTGGCGAGCGCGTACGCCACGGGGATCGAGGACGCGACGGTAAGGACTGTTCCCAGTCCCGCGTAGATCAGTGTGTTCTTCCACCAGGTCAGGAAGCCCGGGGTGTCGAAGACCTTCTTGTAGTTGCCCCATTCCCAGGTGTGCGGGACGAGGTCCCGGCTCAGTGCCTGGGTGTCGCTCATCAGGGAGGTCAGGAACACGAACACGAAGGGGAGGGTGAAGAACAGCGCGGTCGCCACGCCCAGGGAGTGGATCGCGACCCATTCGAGTACGGCCCGGCGGCGGGCCGTGCGCTCGGCGGGGGAGACCGGTGCCTTCAACTGCACGGGCTTGTCCAGTACTTGGGCCATGGTCAGTCACCTGCCAGGTTGAGACCGCCCCGGCGCCGCATCAGGAACGCGGTGAACACCATGGACAGGGCGAACAGGACCAGGGCGACGACGCAGGCGGAGCCGTAGTCGAAGCGCTGGAAACCGAGGTTGTAGACGAGCTGCGGGAGGGTGAGGGTCGACTTCTCGGGATAGCCGGGCTCGAACTGGGTGCCCGCGCCCTGGATCACGCCGGAGGCGACCTTCCCCGCGATGAGCGGCTGTGTGTAGTACTGCATCGTCTGGATCACGCCGGTGACGACGGCGAACATGACGATCGGCGAAATGTTGGGAAGGGTTACATACCGGAACCGCTGCCAGGCGGATGCCCCGTCCAGTTCGGCCGCCTCGTACTGCTCCTGCGGTACGTCGAGCAGCGCGGCCATGAAGATGACCATCAGGTCGCCGATGCCCCACAGGGCGAGCAGGGTGAGGGCGGGCTTGGACCAGGTGGGGTCGTTGAACCAGCCCGGGGCCGGAATGCCGACCTTTTCGAGGATCGAATTCACAGGTCCTGTACCGGGGTTGAGCAGGAAGGCGAAGGCCATCGTGGCGGCCACCGGCGGGGCGAGATAGGGCAGGTAGAAGAGAGTGCGGAAAACCCCCGCACCCGTCTTGATCTTGGTGATCAGCAGACCGACCCCGAGCCCGAAGACGACCCTGAGGCTCACCATGACCAGCACCAGCCACAGGGTGTTGCGCAGGGCCGGCCAGAAGAGCGGGTAGTGCTCGAAGACGTACGTCCAGTTCTTCGTCCCGCTCCACGTCGGCGCCTTGAAGCCGTCGTAGTGCATGAAGGAGAAATAGACCGTCGAGATCAGCGGATACGCGAAGAAGACCGCGAAGCCGATCAACCAGGGTGACATGAAGGCGGCCGTACGCAGTGCCTTTTTCCGCCGCTTCGCAGCGAGGCCAGACCGGCGGCGCTTCGACGCAAGGGTGATCGTGGCCATTACTTCGCCTGCGCGATGTCCGTGTCGATCTGCGCGGCCGTCTTCTTCAGGCCCGCCTTGAGGTCGGTGACCTTTCCGCTCTCGTAGTCGTAGCCGAAGTTTTGGATCGTGGTGAGATACACGCCGCCGTTGATGGAGGCAGGGGAGGTCGTCGAGTTCGGGTTCGCGGCGATGTCCAGGAACGTCTTGAAACGCGGGTCGTACTTCAGCTTCGGGGACTTCAGGGCGGCCAGCGTCGAGGGCACGTTGTGGATGGCGTTGGAGAAGTTCACCACCGCGTCCGTGTCCGTGGTCATGTACTTCACCAGCTCCCAGGCAGCGTTCTGCTTGTGGCTGGCGGCGGAGATGCCGGTGATGGTGCCGGTGATGTAGCCCTTGCCGTACTGGCTCGCCCGGTCGTCGGGAACGGGCAGCGGGGCCACGCCGATGTCGAACTTCGGCTTGGCGTCCAGGGCCATGCCCAGGCGCCATTCGCCGTCCATCTGCATGGCCACCTGACCGGTGTGGAAGGGGTGCTTGACGCCCCATTCGTCACCGAGCTTGGAACGGTAGGTCTCCAGCTTCCTGAAGCCGCCGAGTTCGTCGACGAGCTTCTTCTGGAGCTTGAATCCGGCCTCGAAGGCGGGGTCCGTGGCGAGCTGCGACTTGCCGGCCTTGTCGAAGTACGTCGGGGAGAACTGGCCGAAGTAGTGCTCGGTCGTGGTCTCCCAGCCGTGGTAGTCCGGCATGAATCCGAGCTGCTTGTAGCTGTCGCCGTCCGGGATGGTCAGTTTCTTGGCGTCGGTCTCGAATTCGGACCAGGTCTTCGGGGGAGTCTTGATGCCCGCCTTCGCGAAGGCCGTCTTGTTGTAGTAGAGCCCGTAGGCGTCGCCGAGGAGCGGCGCCGAGCAGCGGTTCCCCTCGAACTGGGTGTATTCGTTCATCGCCTTCGGGAACGTCGTCTCCGGGTCGATGCCCGCCTTCTTGAAGAACGGGTTGAGGTCGACCAGCGCGCCCGAAGAGCAGAACTTGCCGACGTTGTTGGTGGTGAAGGAGGAGATGACGTCCGGGGCCTTGTCGCCGCCCGTGCGCAGCGCCTGGTTGATCTTGTCGTCGGTCATGTTGGCGACGACGTTCACATGGATGTTGGGGTGGGCCTTCTCGAAGCCGGAGATCAGGGAGTTGACGGCCTTCACTTCATTGGGCGCGCTCCAGGCGTGCCAGAAGTTGATGGTCGTGTCCTTGGAGGCGTCGTCGTCGGCGCTCGAGGAGGACTGGCCGGTACAGGCGGTGGCGAGCAGGGCGAGGGAGGCGGAGGCGGCGAGGGCGAGGGCCGCTTTCCGGGACATTCCGGGCATGGCAGGGTCTCCCAGGGACAGGGCGGGGGATGGTGAGGGAACGCGGGGGGTGAGTTCGGGGCCCGTACGCGGTGCGTACGGGGTGTCAGCGCGAGGTGTCGAAGACCTCGTCGCGGGTGGTCGCGAGGGCGCTCTCCAGCGCGCCGCGCAGCACGGGGTGTTCACGGACGTCGCCGACCACGAGCCGGGGCCGGGAGGCCGCCAGCTCCTCCAGCTCGGCCTGGACGAGGGCGCGCAGCACCTCGCCGCCCGAGGTCAGCGAGGCACCGCTGAGGACGACGAGTTCGGGGTCGAGGACGGAGACGAGGGAGGCGAGACCGGTGGCCAGCCGGGTCGCGTACGTCTGCAGCAGCTTGCGATGCAGGACGGTGTCCTCGGCGGCGGCCCGCTCGACGAGGGCGGCGGCGACCTCGGCGTAGGGCCCTGAGGGGATCTGCCCGATGCCGAGTTCGCCGGCGAGGTGCGGGATGGCCTGGGAGCCGGCGAGCTCCTGGTAGCCGCCACTGTTGGCTTTCGTCACGTGCCGGACCAGAGGCGCGCCCGGAACCGGCAGGAAACCTACCTCTCCCGCGCCGCCGGTCCAGCCGCGGTGCAGTCGCCCGCCGAGGACGAGGGCGGCACCGAGGCCGCCCTCGTTCCACAGCAGCACGAAGTCCTCGTGCCCGCGGGCCGCGCCCAGCCGCTGTTCGGCGACGGCGGCGAGGTTGACGTCGTTCTCGTACTCGACCGGCATCGGCAGCGCGGCGGCGAGTTCGTCGAGGAGGGCCGGGGTGTGCCAGCCGGGGAGGTGGGAGGCGTAGCGCAGGCGACCGGTGTTCGGGTCGAAGGCGCCGGGGGTGCCGATGACCAGCCGGTGGATGTCGTCGCGGGCGAGCCCCGCGGCCTTCACGGCACCGTCGAGGGCGTCGGTGACCTGCCGGACGACGGGCTGGGTGGGCCGCCTGCCCGGGGTCGGGAGCTCGAAGGAGCCCACCGTGCGGCCGGTGATGTCGGCGACGGCGGCGAGGACGCGCTCGGGGGTGACGTCGAGCCCGGCGGCGTACGCGGCGGCCGGATTGACCTCGTACAGCTGGGCATTGGGGCCGGGGCGTCCCTCGGTGGTGCCGGTGGCGAGGACCAGTCCGGCCGCTTCGAGGCGGGCGAGCAGCTGGGAGGCGGTCGGCTTGGAGAGGCCGGTGAGCTTGCCGATCCGCGTACGGGACAGGGGGCCGTGCTCCAGGAGGAGGTCCAGGGCGGCGCGGTCGTTCATGGCGCGCAGGACGCGCGGGGTGCCCGGCGTACCGGCTGTTCCTGCCATGTGGGTCGACACCTGCCTTTCGACTGCCCAGCTTCTCAGTGACCAGGGAGGGAAGTCCATCGGACGATCACCGGAGGACCGTCTCCCGATCACTGTTAGGAAAGTTTCCTATTGGCTGGAAAGGAACGTAAGCCCAGGGCGAAGGAGGCGTCAATAGAAATCGCCCCCGAGGCAACAGACTCGTTACCTCGGGGGCGGGTGGAAGCGGGTGGGGGCCGGCCCCTGCTGCTACTTCACGGCCGGCCGCTGCTGGACGAGCGGTGATGCCGCCTCGGACTGCGGGGAGTCGGGGTTGGAGAGCACCGACGGGGCCGCGACCGCCGCCGCCGGGTCCGCGGCCTCCTCCTCGTCCGCCGGGGCCGTCGCGCCGCCCACGATGCGGATGTTCGCCGCGTCGAAGGCGCGCTTGATGCGCCAGCGCAGCTCGCGTTCGACGGTGAGGGACTTGCCGGGCATCGTCTTGGCGGAGACGCGGACCACCATCGAGTCCAGCAGCACGCTGTCCAGGCCGAGGACCTCGATCGGGCTCCACAGGAGCTCGTTCCAGGGCTCCTCCGCGCTCATCTTCTCGGCCACCTCGTCGAGGGTGGACTTCAGCCGGTCCAGGTCCTCGTTCGCCTTCACCGTCACGTCCACGCCGGCCGTCGCCCAGCCCTGGGAGAGGTTGCCGATCCGCTTGACCTCGCCGTTGCGGACGTACCAGATCTCGCCGCTCGCGCCGCGCAGCTTCGTCACGCGCAGGCCGACCTCGATCACCTCGCCGGAGGCAACGCCCGCGTCGATCGAGTCGCCGACGCCGTACTGGTCCTCCAGGATCATGAAGACACCGGAGAGGAAGTCCGTGACCAGGTTGCGGGCGCCGAAACCGATCGCCACGCCCGCGACACCGGCCGAGGCGAGCAGCGGGGCCAGGTTGATCTGGAACGCGGCCAGGACCATCAGGGCCGCGGTGCCGAGGATCACGAAGGACGCCACCGAGCGCAGCACCGAGCCGATCGCCTGGGAACGCTGGCGGCGGCGCTCGTTGTTCACCAGGAGGCCGGCCAGCGAGGTGCCGTCGACGGCCTCGGCGGTGCGGGTCATCCGGTCTATCAGCTTGGTGATCGCCCGCTGCACGACCGCTCTGAGCACCCCGGCGATCACCAGGATCAACAGGACCCTGAGTCCGATCGCGAGCCACGTGGACCAGTTCTGCTCGACCCAGCTGGCGGCGTTGGTCGCGCTCTGCTGGGCGTCCTGGAGCGTGGGGACCGCCGGGGTCGTCGACTCCGAGGGGGTCGGCGACGGCGACGAACCGGCGGCCAGTAGGACGGCGGGCAAGGACACGGCAGGTACCTCCAGGTGCAACGGTCTGCCGTCCCGAACGTCGACTCGGTCAAGGTCAAGGTCACGAAAAGGTCACCGGGACGGCAGGCCCACCACACTATCGGGGCATGGTGTGCGAATCCTCGCCATCTTCTGAGGAGAGACCGTGCCCACCCGGGTTGAGCAGGTGGGATAAACAGCTGCCTCTCCGGGGGATGAATCAGATGTGGTCGAAAACACTCCCAGCCCGTTACCGGGACATGGTGGCGCTTCCACCAGGCAAGAGGGGAGACTGACTACAGATCGTCCCGGCGCGAGCCACGCGCCGCCGACGCCCAAGGAGGCATCCGTGCCGCATGTCCTGGTCCTCAACGCGTCGTACGAGCCACTCGGCGTCGTACCGCTCCGCCGCGCGCTCGTCCTCGTCCTGGAGAACAAGGCTGTCTCCCTGGAGGAATCCGGCGCCTTCATGCACAGCGCAACCGTCACAGTCCCCGCACCCAGCGTGGTCCGGCTCAAGCGATTCGTCCGGGTTCCCTATCGGGGGCCCGTTCCTCTTACCCGGCGGGCGCTCTTCGCGCGCGACGGGGGCCGGTGCATGTACTGCGGTGGCGTCGCAACCAGCGTCGACCACGTCATCCCGCGCAGCCGCGGGGGCAAACACGTCTGGGACAACGTGGTGGCGTCCTGCCGCCGCTGCAACCACGTGAAGGCCGACCGACACCTGTTCGAGATCGGCTGGCGGCTGCGCCACAAACCCGCTCCACCCACCGGCCTGGCCTGGCGGATCATCGGCACCGGCCATAGGGACCCGCGCTGGCTGCCGTACTTGCAGCCGTACGGCGCGGAGGACGCCATGGCCCGGATCGACGGCATTTCCGCCTGACGATCCGGGCCTTCGCACACCCCCGGTGACGGGGCCTGCGGTCACAGCGATCCGACTCCGGGAGTCCCCCGTACTCCCGGAGCCGGACAGTCATGCGTAGCGCAGCTCCGCGGGGCGGACCGAGCGGCGCAGCAGCGGCAGCGAGGTGGCCGCCGCCAGCAGACAGGCCGGGTACACGGCGAGCGGGACCAGGAGCGCGGCGTACGGCACCGGCAGTGCCAGGTGCTCCGAGGCGATCGAGCCGTACCAGAAGCTGATCACCGTGCCGCCGAGGCCCGCCACCGCGATCGCGGGTGCCAGCGGCACCGCGGTCTCCAGCAGCAGCGCCCGGGCCAGTACGCCGTGCGGCACCCCGGCGGCGGCCTGTGCGGCGAGGCCCCGGCGCCGGGTGGCGACGGACTCGGCGGTGCCCACGGCGAGCGCGGTCAGCAGCAGCGCGAGGGCGACGAGGATCGCGGCGCCGGTCAGGTTCAGACCGTTCTCGTAGAACCCGTTGCTTTCGGCGTAGTCCCCGTGCGGGGAGTGCAGCTGCGACAGCAGGACCTGCCGGATGCCCGCGAAGCCCGAGGCCGCCACCGTCACCAGCAGCACCGCGGCATGGGTGCGGGCCGCCGCCCACGGGTCGTCGCGCAGCCGTCCCGCCGCGATCAGCACCGCGGGGCTCTTGGCGCGGGCGGTGAGCCCCTCGCCCAGCTGCCGCGCCGATGCCCCGGTCAGCCACACCGCCACCGCGCCGACCAGCAGGCACACCACGAACACGGTGAGCGGGGCGAGCGCGAACTCGAAGGGGACGTCATCGAAGAAGGGGACGGTCACGATGTACACCACCGCCAGTGCGAGCGCCGCGGTCGCCACCCGGAACATCCGCCCCGGACCCTCGGCAGGCCGCAGCCGCCGTATCCGCCCCAGCGGCGAGGTCACCACACGGCGCAGCACCAGCGCGCTCACGGCCGCGCCCAGCACCGGCACCCCGACCGCCACCACGGCGATGCCCGCCCAGGCCAGGGGGGCGGGGCTGTGCCACAGCCGCAGCAGGGCCGGCACCGAGACCGCCGTGGCCACAGCCGAACCCACCAGACACGCGAGCCCCGACTCCAGCGCCGCGATCCGCCGCACCTGAGCGGGTGTGGCCCCCGCCAGCCGCAGCGCGGCAAGTCTGCGGTCCCGGTGCACGGCGCCGATCCGGGCGCACTGGCCGAGGAACCCGAGCACGGGGATGAACAGCATCAGCAATGCGAAGATCACGCCGATACGGGTGCCGGGCTGGTCGAGTAGACCGCCGCCCACGGACACGGTGAGCTGTCCGTCCAGCGACAGCAGCGCGGCGATCACCAGCCCCAGCCCGGTCGCCAGGGCCGCGCCGACGGCGGTGAGCAGCACGCGCCACCCCTCGCGGCGGTCCGAACCCCGGGTGAGCAGCCAGGCCAGACGGAGGTCGGCTTTCGCGGTCCGGTACGCCTTTTTGCACCGTGCCCTCACGCCGTCACCCCCGCCGCCGCCACGGTCCCGTCGTTCAGCCGCACCTCGCGGTACGCGTACGCCGCCACCTGGGCGTCGTGCGTGATCAGCAGGACCGCCGTGCCCGCCTCGCGCGCCGTGTGGACCAGGGACGTCATCACCTGCTCGGTCGCCAGGGAGTCCAGCGCACCGGTCGGCTCGTCGGCGAAGACGACCTTGGGCCCGGTGACCAGGGCCCGCGCCAGTGCCGTCCGCTGGGCCTGGCCGCCGCTCATCTCGCCGGGCCGCAGCGCCTCCTGCCCCGCTACGCCGAACCGTTCCAGCCACTCGCCGGCCGCCGCCTGGGCGTCCTTGCGGGCGGCGCCCGCGAGCATCAGCGGAAGCGCCACGTTGTCCAGCGCCGTCAGCTCCGGAATCAGCTGCCCGAACTGGAACACCACTCCGAAGTCGCTGCGGCGCAGCTCGCTCAGCCGCTTCTCCGACAGCTGGTCGAGCCGCTGCCCGTCGTACGTCACCGAGCCGGCGTCCGGGCGGACGATGCCGGCCAGGCAGTGCAGCAGCGTGGACTTCCCGCTGCCGCTGGTGCCTGTCACGGCGAGGATCTCGCCGGCCCGCAGCTCCACCGAGGCGCCGCGCAGCGCCTCGGTCCTGCCGTGCGCCTTGGTGAGGTCACGGGCCACCAGGAGCGGCACCGTGCTGTCTGGGCTGTCCCCGTTGCTCATGCTGCGTCGACCTCCGCGGTCAGGGTGGTGAGCCGGGCCGCCGTCGTGGTCATCCAGCGGAGGTCGGCGTCGAGATGGTTGAGGGCGTAGTCCGCCGAGAGCACGGTCGCGAGATCGGCGCCGGGCGCCGTCTTGACCGCCGTGAGCTCCCGCATCCGTTGCATGTGTGCGGCGCGCTGGGCGGCCAGATAGGCCTCCGCGTCACCGCCGGAGAGGATCGAGACGACGACCTTGGCGAAGATCTCGTTCGTCACGAAGGGGGCCGGCGGGGCGATCTCCCCGGCCCATTTGGCCAGTTCACGCGCCCCGTCGTCGGTCGAGCGGTACGTCGTCCGTTCCGGGCCGCCGTCCGAGTCGGTGCCCTCGACCTCCGCGAGGCCGTCCCGGACCAGGCGCTGCAGGGTCGTGTAGACCTGCCCGTAGGCCAGCGGACGGGCCTGCGGGAAACGTTCGTCGTGCCGCCGCTTCAGGTCGTAGCCATGGCTCGGCCCCGAAGCGAGCAGCCCCAGCAGGATGTGGCGGGTGCTCATGGCGATCATTATGCACTCGATACATGTACTGAGTGAATAGTTGCCGCCGCGGAGCCCTGGAGTTGACGCAGAATGTGAGGAGAGGCACGTAGTCCCTTTCGGTACGTCTGCCGCCGCGTCCGGTGGGTAGGGCTGCGTTAACCCGCAACCTCTTGCGTACTCGACAAGGAGGCCCCCGTGGCCGCACCGGCTTACCCCCTTTCCAAACCCGTGGCGCAGCTGCCGTCCCTCGACCCCGAACCGCACTTCTGCGTCTTCAGTGCGGAGGGCGCCTGCGCCGAGACCCCGCTGACCAGCGAACCGCCGCTGCCCGAGGCCGAGCCCCTCACCAGTGAGCCGCCGCTCGCCGACGCCGCACCCCTGACCAGCGAGGCGGTGGCCCCCGAGCCGGACGCTCCGAGGCACTAGTGACGGCGCAGGGGTCGGCCGACCCGCCCTCCGAGGAGCTGTCCCGGCTCGCCGCGCTGCACGGCGTCGCCACCTCCTACAGCCCCTCCCCGGACCGCACGGTCGCGGCCTCCGCCACCGCAGTCACCCGCGCCCTCGCCGCCCTCGGCGTCGACGCGAGCACCGACGACCTGACCCGTGCCGCGCTCGCCGCCCGCGAGCGGCAGCTGAGCGAACGGCTGCTGCCGCCGACGGTGGTCCAGTGGAGCGGCACAGAGTCCTCCGCCCTCGCGGCCCTCCCGGCCGGCACCCGGCTGAGCATCGAGACCGAGCAGGGCGAGACCCGGTCCTCGGCCGAGCAACTCCCGCCCGGCGTCCACCGGTTGACGGCCACCGCCCCCGACGGCCGCAGCGCCGAGGCCCACCTCGTCGTCGCCCCGCCCCGGCTGCCGACCCCCACCACCCGCTCGTACGGCCTGCTCGTCCAGCTCTACTCCCTGCTCTCCCGGCGCTCCTGGGGCATGGGCGATCTCGGTGACCTCGCCGAACTCGCCGCCTGGGCCGGCCGTGCGCTCGGCGCGGGGTTCATCCAGGTCAACCCGCTGCACGCGGCGGTGCCCGGCGCCCCCACCGACCCCTCCCCGTACCGCCCCTCCTCCCGCCGCTTCCCCGACCCCGTGCACCTGCGCGTCGAGGACATCCCCGAATACGCCCATGTCGAGGACCGGGAGCGGGTGCGAGCGCTGCTCGGGCGCGCGGCCGAACTGCGGGAAGCGGTCCTGGAGAAGGGCGCGTTGATCGACCGGGACGCGGTGTGGGAGCTCAAGCGGGAGGCGCTGGAGCTGGTCCGCGAGGTGGAGCTCGGGCCCGGACGGCGCGCCGCGTACGTGGACTTCCTCGCCGAGCAGGGCGAGGCCCTGGAGGACCACGCCACCTGGTACGCCCTGGCCGAGGTGCACGGCTCCGACTGGAGCCGCTGGCCCGCACCGCTGAGGGACCCGCGCTCGGCGGAAACGGCCCGCGCCCGCCGGGAGCTGATGGACCGCGTCGACTTCCACTCCCGGCTCGCCTGGCTCACCGACGCCCAGCTCACCGACGCCCAGCGCGCCGCGCGCGAGGCCGGGATGCCGGTGGGGATCGTGCACGACCTGGCGGTCGGCGTGCACCCCGGCGGTGCCGACGCCTGGGCGCAGCAGGAGTACTTCGCCGCCGGGATGTCGGTGGGCGCACCGCCGGACGCCTTCAACGCGCGCGGCCAGGACTGGGGCCTGCCGCCCTGGCGACCGGACCGCCTCGCCGAGTCCGGCTACGCGCCCTACCGCCGCCTGCTGAAGGCCCTCTTCCGCTACGCCGGCGCTCTGCGCATCGACCACGTCATGGGCCTGTTCCGCCTCTGGTGGGTGCCCCAGGGGCATCCGCCCACACAGGGCACCTACGTCCGCTACGACGCCGAGGCCATGCTCGCGATCCTCGTGCTGGAGGCCTCGCGTGCCGGGTCTATCGTCATCGGCGAGGACCTGGGAACGGTCGAGCCGGGGGTGCGGGAGACGCTGCGCGAGCGGGGGGTGCTCGGCACCTCGGTGCTGTGGTTCGAGCGGGACTGGGAGGGCGACGGACAGCCGCTGCCGCCCGAGGCCTGGCGCTCCGACTGCCTCGCCACCGCCACCACCCACGACCTGCCGCCCACCGCCGCCCGTCTCACCGGCGAACACGTGGAACTCCGCGACCGCCTGGGCCTGTTGACCCGTCCGCTGGAGGAGGAGCGCGCGGAGGCGGCCAACGACACGGGGGAGTGGCTGGGCCTGCTCGCCCGCCTCGGCCTGCTGCACGGCACCGGCGGCGCGCACGGCGTGTCGGAGGAGGAGGCCGAGATCCAGGCGGTCCACCGCTTCCTGCTGCGCACCCCGTCCCGCATGATCGGCGTCTGGCTCCCCGATACGATCGGCGACCGCCGCCCGCAGAACCTCCCGGGCACCTGGGACCAGTACCCGAACTGGCGACTGCCGATCGCGGACGCGGAGGGCCGCCCGGTGACTCTGGAGGAACTGGCCGGCTCCCCGCGACTGCATGCGCTGCTCGACGTACTGCGGACGGGAGGGCCGGGGTGAGGGGGGCACTGCTCGCGTAGGGCACCCCCGAACGAGCGACCCCAATCGTCGTTCGATACTTTTGACAGCGTGGACAAGAAGAACGCCCTGCGCGCCGGCGCCCTGGCCGCCGGTACGACGCTGATGATGCTGCTCATGTCGTCCCCCGCCTCCGCGCTGATCCGCGACGACGGCGACGACCCCGGCAATGGCCTGAGCGTCGGCGAGACGCTGGGCCTCTACGTCCTGGCTCCTGTGGCCCTGTTCGCGGTCATCGCGGGCCTGGTGATGGTGCTGGACAAGTCCAAGGACCGCCGGCCGAAGGCCAAGGCGAAGGCCTGACCTCACGTTTCCCGGGGGCGTCGGCCTCACCGTACGCACGGTGAGGCCGACGCCCCCGCTGTGTTCTCACGGGCTCGGCGCCGTCAGATACCGCTGCAGGGTGGGCGCGAGCCACGCCACGATCTCCTCGCGGGGCAGCGCCACCACGGGCGGGATCCGCAGCACGTAACGGGTCAGCGCCAGCCCCAGCAGCTGTGTCGCCCCCAGTGCGGCCCGCGCCGGTACCTGCTCGGGGTCCGGGCACACCTGCCGGGCCACCGGCAGCACCTGGTCCCGGAAGATGCCCTGCATGCGCTCGGCCCCGGCCTGGTTGGTCGCGCCGACCCGCAGCAGCGCGGTGAGCACCTCGTTCTCCTCCCAGGTGTCGAGGAAGTGCGCCACGAGGGCGCGGCCGACGTCCTGCCGGGGCAGCCCGGCCACGTCGGGCAGCCGCAGATCGACGGAGACGGCCGCCGCGAACAGGCCCTCCTTGTTGCCGTAGTAGCGCATCACCATGGACGGGTCGATGTTCGCGTCCTTGGCGATGGCGCGGATGGTGGCGCGCTCGTAGCCGTCGGCGGCGAAGCGCTCGCGGGCCGCCGTGAGGATCGCCTCACGGGTGGCGTCGGAACGGCGCCGGGCGCCGCTGTCGGAACCTGTGCTTCTGCTGTTGCTGCCGTTCACGCCAACGAGCGTAGGCCAACACCTGTTCGCCAACAAGTGTTGCGCCCGCACAAGATCAGCAATCTCTCCCGCGCCTTCGTCCTGCACGCCCGCACCCTCGAGCAGCTCGACGCCCGCGGTCTCGCCGACGGCCTGGAGGCCGTCGGCCGCCCCCTCGACAGCCTCCGCCTCTTCGGCCGCCTCACCATCGAACTCTCCACGCTCCGATCCCGCTTCAACCACCTCCTCGTCATCCCGCAGTACGAGGTGGAGAAGGCCCTGCAACGGCGCGCCGTCGAGGCCGGCGTGGACTTCCGGTACGAGACCGAGCTGACCGGGCTCGTCCAGGACGCGGACGGCGTGACGGAGGTCCGCGGACCCGGCGGGGCCGCCGGCAGTCTGCGGGCCGCGTATGTCGTCGGCACCGACGGCATGCGCAGCGCCGTGCGCGAAGCGATCGGGCTCCCCTTCCCCGGCCGCTCCGCCATCCGCTCCGTCGTCCTCGCGGACGTACGTCTCGCCGAGGAGCCCGAGAACCTGCTGACCGTCAACGCGGTCGGCGACGCCTTCGCCTTCCTCGCGCCCTTCGGCGACGGCTACCACCGCGTGATCGCCTGGAACCGCGCCCGCGACGTCCCCGACGGCGAGCCCCTCGACCTCGACGAGGTCAAGGAGGTCACCCGACTCGCCCTCGGCCGGGACTACGGCATGCACGACGCCCGCTGGATGTCCCGCTTCCACAGCGACGAACGCCAGGCGCCCGCCTACCGGGTGGGCCGTGTCTTCCTCGCGGGGGACGCCGCGCACGTCCACACCCCGGCCGGCGGCCAGGGCATGAACACCGGTCTGCAGGACGCGGCCAACCTGAGCTGGAAGCTGGCCGCCGTCGTCCAGGGCCACTCGGACGCGGCCCTCCTCGACAGCTACCAGGCCGAGCGCCACCCCGTCGGCAAGGCCGTGCTGCGCAGCAGCGGCGGCATCGTCCGCCTCGCGATGGCCAAGCGCCCCTGGGAACTGGCGCTGCGGGCCGCACTCACCGCCTTCCTCAACACCGTGGGCCCGGCCCGGCGTAGGGCGGTCGGCCAGATCACGGGGATCGGCTACCGCTACCCCGCCCCCCGCGGCGCCCACCGCCGCACCGGCACCCGCGTCCCGGACGTCGCCCTGGAAGGCGGCCGCCTCTACGAGACCCTGCGCGGCGGCAGGTTCGTACTGATCACCCCGGAGTCCTACGAGGACCAGGGCGCCCGCAAGGACCGGCTGGCCGTGCAGCGCTGGGCGAGCGACCGGCGGACGACCGTCCTGGTCCGCCCCGACGGGTACGTGGCCTGGGCGGCGGACTCGGCGGACACGGCGCGGATCGAGGACGCCGTGGCCCGGTACGTGGGTTAGTGCGCCGTCGCCCGGTCCAGTGCCCAAATACGTGGGCTCACTGTCCGGCCTCCAGCGTCCCCGCCAGCAACTCCCGCAGCAGGTCGGCCAGTTGGCCGGCCTGTTCGTCGTTCATGGTGGACAGGGCCTCCGTCTGGACGGCCAGGCCGGCGCCGACCGCCTCGTCGATGACCGCCAACCCCTTCTCGGTGAGCGTCACCTGGAGGGCCCGGCGGTCGTGCGGGTCGGGGGAGCGGCGCAGGAGGCCGGCCCTTTCCAGCTTGTCGAGGCGGCCGGTCATGCCGCCCGTGGTGAGCATCAGGGTCGCCGAGAGCTGGCGGGGCGAGAGGGCGTACGGCTCCCCTGAGCGGCGCAGGGTCGCCAGGACGTCGAACTCGCCGCGTCCGATGCCGTAGGGGGCGTACGCCTTCTCCATGCGGTCGCCCATGGTGCGGGAGAGGCGGTAGATCCGCCCGAAGACCTCCATGGCCCTGGTGTCGAGATCCGGTCGCACCCCCGCCCACTGCTCGGTGATCGCGTCGACCGCGTCCTTGCGCTGTGCACTCATGTCCCGAGTATCCGCGGGCGCAGAGTGCCTCGCAAGAAAGTAGCTTGACGGAAAGTTGCTTAGCGCTAAGCTAATCACTGCCAAGCTAATCCAGTCGTCGTCAGGCTCCTGGCGCTCGTCGCCGAGGGCGCATCCGATCCGCACCTCCCGCCACCCCGAAGGAACCCGGTCATGAAACGGACCGCGACCGTTCTGCTCACCGCCCTCGCTCCCGTCTCCTGGGGCACCACCTACGCCGTCACCACCCAGTTCCTCCCGGCCGACCGGCCCCTGTTCACCGCCCTGGCGCGAGCCCTGCCCGCCGGCCTGCTCCTGCTGGCCCTCACCCGGGTGCTGCCGCGCGGTGCCTGGTGGTGGAAGGCGGCCGTGCTCGGTGCGCTGAACATCGGTGCCTTCTTCCCGCTGCTGTTCCTGTCCGCGTACCGGCTGCCCGGCGGCATGGCGGCCGTCGTCGGCTCGGTCGGGCCGCTGTTCGTGGTGGGGCTGTCGGCGCTGCTGCTGGGGCAGCGGCCGACGGGGCGGGCGCTGCTCGCCGGGGTCGTGGCGGCGTTCGGCGTGAGTCTCGTCGTACTGAAGGCGGCCGGAGCGCTCGACCCCGTCGGTGTGCTGGCCGCCCTCGCCTCGTCCGCGTCGATGTCCACCGGCACGGTGCTGACCAAGAAGTGGGGGCGCCCGGCGGGTGTGGGTCCGCTCGCCCTCACCGGCTGGCAACTGACGGCCGGCGGGCTGCTCATCGCCCCGCTCGCCCTCCTCGTCGAGGGCGCCCCGCCCGCCCTGGACGCCCGCGCGGTCGGCGGCTACCTCTACCTCGCCCTCGCCAACACGGCCGTCGCCTACTGGCTCTGGTTCCGGGGCATCGGCCGCCTCACCGCCACCCAGGTCACCTTCCTCGGCCCGCTCTCCCCACTGACCGCGGCCGTGGTCGGGTGGGCGGCACTCGGCCAGGCGCTCACCCCGGTCCAACTCGCGGGCATGGCGCTCGCGTTCGGCGCGACGGTGGCGGGGCAGACGACAAGGTCCGCTCAACCCCAATCGTTCAGTTCTGCTGAAATGAACGGTCGAAAAGATTCGATGGACCTGACAGGTGTGTCGCTGCGACGGTAGATCCACCGAGATCACCCGTCGCAGAAAGGACCTCCGTGGCCGTCGCCCTCGACCGGACCGCCCCCGCCCTCACCGCCCGCTCACTGCGAGGCCTCGCCCTCGCCGCCCTCGCCACCGTCGTCTGGTCGGGCAGCTTCGTCACCTCACGGGCGCTGCACGACAGCGTGCCGCCCGTGCAGCAGGCGTTCTGGCGGTGGGTGGTCGCGTTGGTGGCGGTGGCGCCGTTCGGGGTCCGGCAGGCCTGGCGGCAACGGCAGGTGATCCGGCGTCACCTCGGCTTCGTGCTGCTCGCCTCGCTCCTCGGGGTCGCGGCCTACAACACCCTCGTGAACCAGGCCGGGTTGACCACCCCGGCCGCCAACATGGGCATGATCATGGCCGCCTCACCGGTCCTGATGGTGGTGTTCGAGCGGGCAGGAGGCGTACGGCCGGGCAGGCGCCGGGTCGCCGGGCTGCTGATGGCATGCGCCGGGGTGGCGCTCCTGGTCGGCGATGCGACGGGTCTCGCCTCCGGTGACCTCTGGATGATCGCCGCCGCCTGCTGCTTCGGGTCCTACAGTGCCCTCCTGCGGCGCGGGCCGGCCGAACTCGGCGGTACGGCCTTCCTGTTCACCACCTTCCTGTTCGGTACGGCGATGCTGCTGCCCGCGCAGACCGTGAGCGTGGTGGTGCAGGGCGCCTTCACCCCGACGCCCGGAACCGTCCTCCCGCTCCTCTACGTCGGTATCGCCTCCTCCGCCGTCGCCTTCTTCGCCTGGAACAAGGCGATCGCCCTGGTCGGCGCGGCCCGCGCGGGTGTCGTCTATTACCTCCAGCCGGTGTGCGTGGCCCTGTTGTCCTGGGCCGTGCTCGGCGAACGGGTGGGCCCGGAGCAGCTGCTGTGCATGGCGCTGATCCTCGGCGGGGTGGTGCTGGGAGCCGCCGTATAGGTTGCCGCCATGGTCGAGTGGGACATCCGGAAGCTGCAGATCCTGCGGACGCTCAGGGAGCGGGAGACGGTCACCGCGACCGCCGAGGCGCTGCGGATGACGCCCTCCGCGGTGTCCCAGCAGCTGACCAACCTGGCCAGGCAGGTCGGGGTGCCCCTGCTGGAGGCGCAGGGGCGGCGGGTGCGGCTGACGGACGCGGCGCGGCTGGTGCTGCGGCACGCGGAGGCCGTGTTCGAGCAACTGGAGCGCGCCGACGCCGAGTTGGCGGCCTACACGCAGGGCGAGGCCGGTGAGGTGCGGGTCGGCGCCTTCTCCACGGCCGTACCGGCGCTGGTCGTGCCCGCGGTACGGGCGCTGCGCACCCGGCACCCCGGCGTGACCGTACGGGTGCGGGAGGCGGAGGCGGGGGAGGCGTACGAGCTGCTGGCCGCCGGTGACGTCGACCTCGCGCTCTCCCTCGCCGCCCAGGCCCCGACCGCCGCCGACCCCCGCTTCACCCGCATCCCGCTGCTCGCCGACCCCCTCGACCTCGCCCTGCCCCGCGACCACCGGCTCGCCGCCGCCGAGGGGCTGCGGCTGGCCGACCTCGCCGGGGAGCCGTGGATCTTCGGCGGCAGCGGGCCCTGGTCGGACATCACCCGCGGGGCCTGCGAGGCGGCCGGGTTCAGCCCCGTGCAGGGTCATTCGGCGGCCGGGTGGACGGCGATCCTGGCGATGGTGGAGGCGGGAATGGGGGTCGCGCTGGTGCCGCGGATGGCGGTCGTGGGGAGGGAGGGCGTCGCGATGCGGGAGCTGACGGAGGACCGGCCCCGGCGGCACGTGGTGGCGGCCGTACGGAAAGGGGCCGGGGAAGGGGCGGCCGTGGGGCGGGTGCTCGGGATGCTGCGGGAGGTGGCGGGGGAGCTTGCCGAAGGGGCGCCGGCCGTCACGCGCTGAAGTAGTGCCCCTCCTCCAGATCCTCGATCAGACCGGGGCCCGTCGGCTCCCAGCCGAGCCACTTGCGGGTCAGCGTGTTCGAGGCCGGTGCGTCGAGGCCGACGATGCGGGCCAGCCAGCCGAAGTGGGCGGGTGCCTCCTCGGCGGTGATGCTCCTGACCGGGAGGTCCAGGTGACGGCCGATGACGGCGGCGATGTCGCGGAACGGGACGCTCTCTTCGGCCACGGCGTGCAGACGGGTGCCCGCGGGCGCCGACTCCAGGGCGAGGCGGACCAGGTGTGCCGCGTCCGTGCGGTGCACGGCGGGCCAGCGGTTGGCGCCGTCACCGACGTAGGCCGCGAAGCCCTTCTCGCGGGCGATGGCGATCAGCATCGAGACGAAGCCCTTGTCCCCCCGGCCGTGCACGGTGGGGGAGAACCGGACGGCCGCCGACCTGACCCCGCGGTCGGCCAGCGCCACGGCCGCGTCCTCGTTCCGCGCGCGGACCGCCCCGAACGACTCCGGCGGGGCCGTGTCCTCCTCGGTGTTGAGCCTGCCCGGCTGCAGCAGCGCCGTGCCGGAGGACATCACGAAGGGCTTGTCGGAGCCCTCCAGCGCCGCCCCGATCGCCTCGATGGCCCGCAGGTCGGCCGCGCACGCGGCGGCGAAGTCGAAGTCGGCCGAGAAGTCGTGGATGAAGGCGAAGTGAGCGACGCCGTCGGCCGCGGCCGCCCCCTCGCGCAGGCTCTCCAAGTCGTCCAGCGAGCCGCGCCGCACTTCGGCCCCCGCGGCCGTCAGCGCCGCGGCGGAGGAGTCCGAGCGGGCCAGCCCCGTGACCCGGTGCCCGGCGTCGAGGAGTTCGCGGACGACCGCGGAGCCGATGAAACCGGTCGCGCCCGTGACGAATACGCGCATGGTGCAGCCCTTCGAGGGTGGTGAGTGGATGTGCCTCCATCCTCCGAAGGGCACGGTGGCCGCGTCCAAAGCCTGTTCCGCATGGCGCAATACGGTTCAGGCATCACCGCAGGTGAGTAAGGTGGATGTCATGGCTGACCTCGACCTGCGTCTGGTCCGGTACTTCACGGCCGTGGCCGAGCACCGCCACTTCGGGCGGGCCGCCCAGGCCCTGCACATCACCCAGCCGTCCCTCAGCCGGCAGATCGCGGCCCTGGAGCACCAGCTCGGCGCCCGGCTGCTGGACCGCACCCCGCGCGGCACCCGGCTCACCGAGGCCGGCGAGGTGTTCCTGCCGCGTGCGCGGGCGCTCCTGGGCGCCGCCGAGCAGGCCGCGGCCGAGGCCCGGGCCGCCGCCGAGCCCAGCCGGTTCACCGTCGGCTTCACCAGCGGCCTGATCGTCACCTCGGCCGTGCGCGAGCTGCGGCGCAGGCATCCGGACGCCGACGTACGCAGCCGGCATCTGCGCTGGGACGGGGCGCGCGCCGCTCTGCTCGAACGCCGGGTGGACGCCGTGGTGACCCGACTGCCCTTCGCCACCGACCAGTTGGAGGTGACCGTCCTCTACGACGAGCCCAGGGCCGTGGTGGTCCCCGTCGACCACCGGCTGGCCGGCAAGGAGTCCGTCACCGTCGACGACATCGCGGACGAACCGATGCCCCGCATCACCGGCGCCGACCCCGCCTGGGCGTCCTTCTGGCGCCTGGAACCCCGGCCGGACGGCCGCCCGGTGCCGGACGGCCCCGAGATCCTGGACCTGGAGGACAAGTTCGAGGTCGTCGCCGCTGGGGAGGCCCTGGTCGTCACGGCCTACCCGACCGGCGTCCGCCTGCGCCCCGACGTCACCGCGATCCCGCTGCACGGCGTGGAGCCCAGCCAGGTCGCCCTCGCCACCCGCGCCGACGACCGCCGCCGCCTGGTCTCCGCATTCCGCAAGATCGCCCGCACCCACCTCACCCGACCGTCCGCACCGGCGTGACCGGTGGTCGCTTCCGCCCTCTCGGGTCGGTGGTGGCACGCGTTTCGCGGGGTGGCGCGTAGCTGTCTCGCCCAGCCGTCCGTATCGGTGTGACAACAGGCCCCCTCGGCCCCGTATCGCGGTAGCGTCACACCGTCCCCGTGTGACGCAATGCCTTCACCACCCCGGAGGTGCCCGTGGTCGCCGACGCCTGTGCCAGCTGCGGCAAAGTGCTCCCCGCTCGGGCGGGCCGCACCGGCCGGAGCTCCGTGTACTGCTCGGCCGCGTGCCGGCAGAAGGCGTACCGGGAGCGGCAGGGGGCCGGGACGGGGGCCAGTGTGCAGGGCCTGATCGACGACATCGGGCGGCAGGTCAAGGAACTCACGCCGCAGCCGCCCTCGGTCCTGTACTCCGGGGTGGCCGACCTGTCGGCCGCCGTGGCGCGGCTGCGGCGGGTCGCCCGGACCGCCCGGGAGACCGCGAAGGAGCCCCAGGGGCCCACCGAGCCTTCCGTAACAGCGAAGGCCGTTACGGAAATCCCCCTCACCGAGGCCGACTTCGCCACCCTCACCGAGTCCCACCGCCGGGAGATCCACGTCCACTGCTACCGCATGACGGGCTCCTACGACGACGCCGAGGACCTGGTGCAGGAGACGTTCCTGCGGGCCTGGCGGGCCCGGGAGTCCTTCGAGGGGCGCGCCGGCGCCCGCACCTGGCTGTACCGCATCGCCACCAACGCCTGCCTGGACTTCCAGCGCCGCACCGCCCGCCGCCCGCAGCGCTACGAGCCGATCCCCGGCATGAACCACGGCACCGGCGAGGCACCCGCCCGCATCACCTGGCTCCAGCCCTACCCGGACGACGAGCTGCCCACGGCCGAGGAGGACCGGCCGGACGTCGCCGCCGTCTCCCGCGAGACCCTGGAGCTGGTCTTCCTCGCCGCCATCCAGCACCTCCCGCCCCGCCAGCGGGCCGTACTGATCCTGCGGGACGTGCTGGGCCTCACCGCCGCCGAGACCGCCGAGGCCCTCGACCTGACCGTGGCCTCCGCCAACAGCGCCCTGCAGCGCGCCCGCCCCACCCTCCGCGACCACCTGCCCGGGCAGCGCGCGGAGTGGAGCGCGGGCGAGCCGACGGAGGCCCAACGCACCGTGCTGCAGCGGTACATGACCGCAGCCGAGCAGCTCGACTTCGCCGCGATGACCGACCTGCTCAGCAAGGACGTCACGCTCACCATGCCGCCCAACCCCTTCTGGTTCACCGGCCGCGACGCCCTCGTCGACTTCCTGCGCCCCACCCTCGACCCCGCCTCCCCCATGTTCTTCGGCCACTGGCGCCATCTGCCCGCCCGCGCCAACGGGCAGCTCGCGGCGGGCGGTTACGTCCGCAGACCCGGTACGCACGTCCACCGCGCCCAAGTCCTCGACGTCCTGCGCTTCGACGCCGACGACCGGATCGTGGAGATCACGTCCTTCGAACCGCATCTGTTCCCGGCCTTCGGGCTGCCGCTGCGGCTGTGACGACCGATGAGTGAGCGGGGCGCGGTGCGTCTGTATGGCCGACCGATACGGAACACCTCCACCGAGGAGATCACCATGCTGCTCACCGACAAGACCGCGATCATCTACGGCGCCGGCGGCTCGATCGGCGGTGCGGTCGCCCGCGCCTTCGCCGCCGAGGGCGCCCGCGTCCACCTGGTCGGACGGACCCGAAAGACGCTGGAGGCCGTGGCCGCCGACATCAAGGACGCCGAGGTCGCCGTCATGGACGCCCTCGACGAGGCGGCCGTCGAGGAGCACCTCGCGGGCGTCGGGGACGTCGACATCTCGTTCAACCTCGTCACCCGCGGCGATGTCCAGGGCGCCCCGCTCACCGACCTGCCCGTGGACGACTTCCTGCGGCCGGTTCTGAACGGCGTCCGCGCCAACTTCATCACCGCCCGCGGCGCGGCCCGCCGGATGGCCGAGCGCGGCTCCGGCGTGATCCTCACCCTCAACAGCGGCTCCGCGCACGGCAGTCCGATGATGGGCGGCACGGGTCCCGCCGACGCCGCCATCGACACGCTCGTGCGCAACCTGGCCCTGGAGTGCGGTCCCCGCGGGGTGCGCGCGGTGGGCCTGTGGGCGGCCGGAGTGCCCGAGACCTTCACCGTCGAGAAGCTCTCCGCGGTCAACCCCGCCATCGACGAGGCCGCCGTCCAGGGCATCGTCGAGGGCCTCGCCGGGATGCGCATGACCCGCCGCAACCCGACCCTCGCCGAGGTCGCCGCCACGGCCGTGTTCGTAGCCTCCGACCATGCGGCCGGCATCACCGGCACGTTCGTCAACGTGACGGGCGGGATGATCGCGCGCTGAGCACGGGGACCGGAACCTGAGCGGGGACACGAGAAAGGGCGCCCGGTGCGACACCGGGCGCCCTCGTTCTCGTACGACCGCGGGTGACTACGCCTGCGCGTCCGCAGCCTGCGCCTTCAGCGCCCGCTCCACGCCCGACCGGGACTCGGAGACGAGGCGGCGAAGGGCCGCGCCGGGCTCGGCGGAGGACAGCCAGGCGTCCGTCCGGTCCAGGGTCTCCTGCGAGACCTGGACGGACGGGTAGAGACCGACCGCGATCTGCTGGGCGATCTCGTGCGAGCGGGAGTCCCAGACGTCCTTGACCACCTCGAAGTACTTCTCGGCGTACGGGGCGAGCAGCTCGCGCTGGTCGGTCTGGACGAAGCCCCCGATGACCGCCTCCTGGACGGCGTTCGGCAGCTTGTCGGACTCCACGACCTGCGCCCAGACCTCCGCCTTCGCCTCCGCGGTCGGCCGGGCGGCCCGGGCACTGGCCGCATGGCGCTCGCCCGCGGCCGTCTTGTCCCGCTCGTACTCGCCGGCGATCTCCGTCTCGTCGTAGCGGCCCACCGCGGCCAGCCGGTGCACGAACGCCCAGCGCAGCTCGGTGTCGACGACCAGGCCCTCGATCGTCTGCGAACCGTCGAGGAGCGCCTCCAGCAGGTCCAGCTGCTCCGGCGTCCTCGCGGTCGCCGCGAACGCCCGCGCCCAGGCCAGCTGGTGGTCGCTGCTCGGCTCGGCCGCACGCAGATGGGCCAGCGTGGCGTCGGTCCAGCGGCTGAGCAGGGCCTCGCGGGCGGCCGGGTCGGCGTACAGGTCGATCGCCAGCTTCACCTGGCGGTGCAGCGACTGCACGACACCGATGTCGGACTCCTTGCCGATGCCCGACAGGACCAGCGAGAGGTAGTCGCGGGTCGCGAGCTCCGCGTCCCGCGTCATGTCCCAGGCCGAGGCCCAGCACAGGGCACGGGGGAGCGAGGACTCGAAGTCGCCCAGGTGCTCGGTGACGAACGCCAGGGACTCCTCGTCGAGGCGGACCTTGGCGTACGACAGGTCGTCGTCGTTGAGCAGGACGACGGCCGGGCGGCGCCTGCCCACCAGCTGCGGTACGGCGGTCAGCTCGCCGTCGACGTCCAGCTCGATGCGCTCGTCGCGGACCAGCTTGCCGCTGTCCTCGTCGAGCTCGTAGAGGCCGACCGCGATGCGGTGCGGGCGGAGCGTCGGCTCGCCCTTGGCGCCCGCGGGGAGCGCGGGAGCCTCCTGGCGGATGGCGAAGGAGGTGACGACGCCGGCGGCGTCCGTCTCGATCTCGGGGCGGAGCACGTTGATGCCCGCCGTCTGGAGCCACTTCTCCGACCAGTTCTTCAGGTCCCGGCCGGAGGTCTCCTCCAGCGCGCCCAGCAGGTCGGACAGGCGGGTGTTGCCGTACGCGTGACGCTTGAAGTACGCCTGCACGCCGCCGAAGAACTCGTCCATGCCGACGTAGGCGACAAGCTGCTTCAGGACGCTGGCGCCCTTGGCGTAGGTGATGCCGTCGAAGTTCACCAGCACGTCGTCGAGATCGCGGATCTCGGCCATGATCGGGTGCGTGGAAGGCAGCTGGTCCTGCCGGTAGGCCCACGTCTTCATGGAGTTGGCGAACGAGGTCCAGGAGTGCGGCCAGCGCGACTGGGGGTGGTGCGCCTGGCAGGCGATGGAGGTGTAGGTGGCGAACGACTCGTTCAGCCACAGGTCGTTCCACCACTCCATGGTGACCAGGTCGCCGAACCACATGTGGGCCAGCTCGTGCAGGATGGTCTCCGCGCGCAGCTCGTACGAGGCGTCGGTGACCTTGGAGCGGAACACGTACTGGTCCCGGATGGTCACCGCACCGGCGTTCTCCATCGCGCCCGCGTTGAACTCCGGCACGAACAGCTGGTCGTACTTCTTGAACGGGTACGCGTAGTCGAACTTCTCCTGGAACCACTCGAAGCCCTGCCGGGTGACCTCGAAGATGGCGTCGGAGTCGAGGAACTCGGCGAGCGAGGGCCGGCAGTAGATGCCCAGCGGCACGCTCTGCCCGTCCTTCTCGTACACGCTGTGCACGGAGTGGTACGGCCCGACGATCAGCGCCGTGATGTACGACGAGATCCGCGGCGTCGGCTCGAAGACCCAGGTGTCGTCCTTGGGCTCGGGCGTCGGCGAGTTGGAGATGACGGTCCAGCCGGAGGGCGCCTTCACCGTGAACTGGAAGGTCGCCTTGAGGTCCGGCTGCTCGAACGACGCGAACACGCGGCGGGCGTCCGGGACCTCGAACTGGGTGTAGAGATAGGCCTGCTGGTCGACCGGGTCGACGAAGCGGTGCAGCCCCTCCCCGGTGTTGGTGTAGGCGCAGTCGGCGACCACGCGCAGGATGTTCCGCCCCTCGAGCAGTCCCGGAAGGGCGATCCGCGAGTCCTCGAAGACCTCGGCGGGGTCGAGGTCGTCGCCGTTGAGCGTCACCTCGTGGACGGTCGGGGCCACCAGGTCGATGAAGGACTCGGCCCCGTTTTCGGCCACGTCGAAACGCACCGTCGTCACGGACCGGTAGGTGCCGCCCTCCTGCGCGCCGGAGAGGTCGAGATCGATCTCGTACGAGTCAACGGTGAGCAGCTTCGCCCGCTGCTGTGCCTCTTCGCGAGTCAGGTTTGTGCCAGGCACGCGGTCATCTCCTCGTCATGTGTGGGTTCAGCCATCCTTCCACGGGACCGGGAGCAGGGCGACGAGGGTTTTCCCGATGGATCAGCCGGTCAGCAACCCGGACCGCCACGTCCGAATCCCGCCGGTCCCGCGGCCCCGCCCGCGCCAGCCTGGACGCATGACGACGTACACCGCACGACCCATCGCCCCGTCCGTCCTCGAGGAACTGCGCGCCGTCGACGACGCGGGCCGTCCGACGGTCCCCGCGGCCGACGACGAGGGCGGCGCCCCGCTGCGCTGCTGTCTGCGCCGCAGCGAGCCGGGGGAGCGCATCGCCCTCGTGTCGTACGCGCCCCTGCGCCGGTGGGCGGCCGAGACGGGCGCCGAGCCCGGGGCCTACGACGAGCAGGGGCCCGTTTTCATCCACGCGGACGAGTGCCCGGGCCCCGACGGCGACCGCCACCCCTTCGACGATGCCCACCGCACGGTCCGCCGCTACTCCGCCGAGGGGCACATCCTGGGCGGGCAGCTGGTCGAGGCGCCCGACGACGAAGCCTTCCGTAACGCGTTCGACGACCCGGAAGTGGCGCTCGTCCACGTCCGGGCCGTCGAGTACGGCTGTTTCCTCTACGAGGTCAGGAGGCCTTGGAGTTCAGCTCCGCAGCCACCAGCTCCGCGATCTGCACGGCGTTGAGCGCCGCGCCCTTGCGGAGGTTGTCGTTGGAGATGAACAGGGCCAGGCCGTTGTCCACCGTCTCGTCGCGGCGGATGCGGCCGACGTAGGACGGGTCCTGGCCGGCGGCCTGAAGGGGGGTCGGGATGTCGGAGAGCGCGACGCCCGGGGCGCCCGCCAGCAGCTCCGTGGCGCGCTCCGGGGAGATCGGGCGGGCGAAGCGGGCGTTGACCTGGAGGGAGTGGCCCGAGAAGACCGGGACACGGACGCAGGTGCCGGAGACCTTGAGCTCGGGGATCTCCAGGATCTTGCGGGACTCGTTGCGGAGCTTCTGCTCCTCGTCCGTCTCGTTCAGACCGTCCTCGACGAGGTTGCCCGCGAAGGGGAGGACGTTGAAGGCGATGGGGCGCTTGTAGACACCGGGCTCCGGGAAGTCGACCGCGCCGCCGTCGTGCGTGAGCTTGTCGGCGTCGGCGACGACCTTCTGCACCTGGCCGTGCAGCTCCGCGACGCCCGCGAGACCCGAGCCGGACACCGCCTGGTAGGTGGCGACGACCAGCGCCTCGAGGCCCGCCTCCGCGTGCAGCACCTTCAGGACCGGCATCGCGGCCATCGTCGTGCAGTTCGGGTTGGCGATGATGCCCTTGGGGCGGTCCGCGATCGCGTGCGGGTTCACCTCGGAGACGACCAGCGGGACCTGCGGGTCCTTGCGCCAGGCCGAGGAGTTGTCGATCACGACGGGGCCCTGCGCGGCGACCTTCTCGGCCAGCGCCTTCGAGGTCGCGCCGCCCGCGGAGAACAGCACGATGTCGAGGCCGGAGTAGTCGGCGGTCGCCGCGTCCTCCACGGTCACACCGTCCAGGACCGAGCCCGCCGAGCGCGCGGAGGCGAACAGGCGCAGCTGGGTGACGGGGAAGTTCCGCTCCGTGAGGATCCTGCGCATGACCGTGCCGACCTGTCCGGTGGCTCCGACGATTCCGACCCTCACAGCGACTCCCTCTGTGTGTGTTCCACGTGTACGTGCATGTCTGCGGCTTTTCCATCATGCGGCCGACCGGGGTCCGCCTGTCCAATTCTTTGCGCTCCATGCCCGAGGAGTGGACTGCCGGACGGTGTGACGTACACCTCTGGACGATTTTCCCGGGATCGGCCGAACGTTTCCGGGCGCTGCGGCGTCGTAGAGGAAACGCGGTGAGGGGGTGGCTTGTGCTGCGCAGAAAGGCCCGCCGTGGCCAGGGGGACGATCATGGCGATCCTCTGGACGCGGCTCAGGAACGCCGGGTGCGGGCGGTGCTCGCACTGGGCGGGGTGCCGCAGACGGACCTGCCGGACGGGGTGCAGCAGGTCCGTCTGCGGCTGCTGGAGCGGGCCGCGAAGGGGTACGAGGCCCCGCGCGACGTCTCCGCATGGGCGGCCGTCGTCGCCTCCAACCTGGCCATGGACTGGCACCGGGCCAAGAAACGGCAGGAGCGGATCGGTGAGCGGCTCGCCTCGCTGCGCCAGCTGGAGCACCCGTCGGGAGAGGACACCAGCCTGCTCTCCCTGGCCGTCGCCCAGGGCCTCGACGAGCTTCCCGACGCCCAGCGCCAGGTCCTCGTCCTGCGCTTCTACGCCGACCTGCCCGTCCGCTCGATAGCCGACGAGCTCGGCATCCCGGAGGGCACGGTCAAGAGCAGGCTGCACACCGCGGTACGGGCCCTGCGCGCCCGCCTGCACGAGGACGAGGTGGTGTGAGATGACCGCCGAACACAACGGCGTCGACGCGCTGATGGCCGCGATCACCGGCGAGGAGCTGCCGGAGGAGGCCCGCGCGGACGCCGCCTTCACCGCCGAGCACCGCAGGGCGACGGCCGATGTGGCGCTGCTGCGCCGGCAGCTCGGGATCATCGGGGACGCGCTGGCCGAGGAGCCGCGCCCGGAGCGGACACCCGCCGTGGTGCGGGCGCCGCGGGACTGGCGCCGGGCGCGCAGGTTCGCCTTCGGCTCCCTCGCCGTGGCCGCCGTCGCGACCGTGCTGTCGGGGCTGGGCTGGCTGCTGGTGCAGGCGAACAGCGGCGTCGACACGATGTCGGGCGGCAGCGCCGACTCGGCGGCGTCCAAGGCGGACCGCAGCGCCGAGGCCGGCTCCGCCTTCTCCAGCCCCGGCTACCTCTCCTGCACCCGCCTGGTCGCCGAGGGCGAGGTGAGGGCGGTGGAGCCGGTCCACGGGAGCGCCGGGCAGGAGCGGGTCACCCTGGACGTGACCCGCTCCTACAAGCCGGAGAAGTCCAGGAAGGAGATCACCCTGCTGATCGAGGACGAGACCCTCCGCAAGGCGCTCCACAAGGGCGACCACATCCTGGTGTCCGTCCCGCCGCAGTCCGCCGTCCCGGACTACGTGATCGTCGGCGAGAAGTCGATCGCCCGCGAACGCGCCGGGCTCGCTCGCGCGCTGCCCGAATCGGCCGAGGTCACCTGCTGACCGGGCCCGCTGACAGGAAAGGGCGGGCGCCCGTACGGACGCCCGCCCTCACTCCCGTACCACTGGCTACGGAGTGACCTTCTCGATCTTCACGCTGCCGGTGCCCGCGGCCGTGCCGCGTGCGTTCACCAGCTGGACCTGGCCGAAGAACTCCCGGCCCTCAGGAGCGGCCGCCGCGGCGGTGACGCTGCCGGAGACGGTCGCCGAGTCGCCCGTACCGAGCTTGACCGGTGCCGAGTCGTCGACGGTGACGGCGCCCAGGGACGCGGAGAAGAAGACGTCCCGGTAGTCGTACGCCGTGGAGCCGGACGGGACCGAGTAGCCCGCGACCTCGATGGTGTACGTGCCGGCGGCCGGGTTGGCGACCGAGACGGCCTCCTCCGAGTCGCCGTCGGCGGACTGGCCGACGACCGTGCCGGCCGCGTTCTTCACCACCAGGTCGAGGTCGGCGGACGCGTCGGAGACGTTGCCGATCGCGACGTCCAGCGACTTGGCGCCCGCGGGCACCTCGACCGTGGTGGTCTGCGTCTCGCCCTCCTTGATGGTCGGGCGGGCCGTCTTGGACGAGCCGAGCGGGCCGCCGACCAGCTTGCCGTCGAGCGCGGCGAGCTTGTTCGTCACCTTCCAGGAGACGGCGGCCGGGGTGCCGACCTTCGCCTCGGGGACGGTCACGGTCTGCGGGTCGAAGGCCGCGCCGAGGACGGCGACGTCCAGCTTGTACGGGTTGTCGAGCAGCGGCGACGTACGGCGCGACTCGACCTCGATCTCCCAGACGCCGGCCTGCGGGTCCGCGTACGAACGCACGTCGGGCTTGCAGCCGTTGCCGTCGAGGTAGTTGTTGTAGCAGTTCGGGGTGGAGGTGGTGTCGACCGGAGTGCCGTACGGGTGGATGGCGATGAACCGGGTCTGGCTCTTGTCCTGCAGCCCGCCGATGGCGACCTCGAGGGACTTGGCGCCCGCCGGCACGGTCACGAAGTACGACTGGGTGCTGTTGCGCTGCACCGTGTTCGAGGCCGTGAAGGTGTAGTTCACCGGCGTCGAGACCACGACCGCGGCGAGGATCTGCTTGTCGACGCCCTCGGTGCTCGGGTCGTCGACGTCGAGGATCGCGCTCTTGATGCCCGCGGACCTCGGGTTCGCCTGCACCTTGACGGTCACCGGCTGGTTCAGCGGCAGCTTCACCCAGTCCTTGCCGACGATCCGGAAGGTGTCACCGGCGTTGTTCTCGATGCTCAGCTCGTGCCAGACGGACTTGGCGGAGCCGGTGGTCCGGGTGATCGTGACGTCGTACGTCTTCCTGTCACCCGCCTTGAGGCCGCCCTCACGGTCGTAGAGACCGGTGCCGAAGCCCGGCGTCTTCAGCGCCTGGTCGAGCGCGGTGTCGACCGGGGCCTTGACGGTGTAGTCATTCGCGGTTGCGCCGTCGCGGATCGCGTCCCAGGCGTCGACGATGTCGATGCGGCCCGCGCCCTCCTCGTAGGCCTGAACGCCCTTGATGTGGTGGGCGGTCGAGGTGAGAGCCGTGCGCAGGGTGGCGGGCTTGAGCTCGATGTGCTTCTGCTTGGCGGCCGACAGCAGCAGCGCGCTCGCGCCCGTGGCCTGCGGGGAGGCCATGGACGTGCCCTGCAGCATGGAGTAACCGGCCGGCAGCGAGTAACCCGACTCGGCGACCGGGGAGCCCGGCAGCCAGGTCTGGGTGGTGTTGATGGCGGCACCGGGCGCGACGAGCGTCGGCGTGAAGCCGCCGTCCTCACGCGGGCCGCGGGAGGAGAAGGGCATCATCGCGTACTTCTTCTCCACGACCGAGCCGTAGTTGGACGCCCAGGTCGCCTTGGAGATGGCGGCGCCCACGGAGATCACCTTGTCGGCCAGCCCCGGGTCGCCGATGGTGTTCGCGCCCGGGCCGGAGTTGCCCGCCGAGATCACCAGCTGCACGCCGTAGGTGTCGATGAGCCGCGTGTACAGCTCGGCGCGCGCGTTGTTGCCGTCGTTGAGCGCCGGGAGACCGCCGATCGACATGTTGACGATGTCGACACCGCGGTTCACGACGAGGTCGATCATGCCCTCGGTGAGCGCGACATTGGTGCAGCCGCCGGTCCAGGTGCAGGCACGGGAGGAGACGATCTTCGCGCCGGGGGCGGCGCCGTTCATCTTCCCGCCGAACAGGCCGTTGGCGGCGGTGATGCCGGCGACGTGCGTGCCGTGCTCGGACTCGATGACGCCGATGTTGACGAAGTCGGCCTTCTTGCCGACCCAGTCGCCGCCGTACGGGTCCATCGGCACGTCCTTGCGGATCTGCACGACGAACGGCTGGCGCTCCACGACGTCGGTGGCCGGGTTGTCGGTCCCGAAGTAACCGATCTGGTAGCCGTCCTTGTACGGCTTCATCGGCGTGTCGTCGCTGAAGTCGAAGTTGTTGTTCAGGTCGACGCGGACGGTCCCGGCGGCGGCGTCGTAGAGGACGCCCCACTTGTCCGTGGTGTCCCCGTCCCGGTTGGCGTCGCCCTTCGCGTCGCCGCCCGCGGTGGCGGCCTCGCTGAAGGTGCTGACCTGGTACGAACCGGCGGGCGCCGTCCAGGTACGGCCGCCGAAGGTGAAGGTGGGCCCGGAGACGGAGGTCACCATCGGGCGCCAGGTGGCGTCGCTGTCGACGATCGGGTCGGTCGCCGTCACCCAGTCGACGATCTTCCGCTCACCGGTGGTGGTCTTCTGCAGCGCCGGGTGGCCGAGGTCGACGCCGGAGTCCAGGATGCCGATGGTGACGCCGCGGCCGTCCGCCTTCGGGTGGTCCTCCACGAAGTCGACGGCGCCCGTCTCGAAGGACGGGTTGTACGGGTTCTCGGCGGGCGTGTTCTTGTCCGGCGCGGGGTAACTGGCCGCCCCCGAGGCCGACTTGGAGCCGCTCGTCGCGCTCGGGTCGTCCAGGGGTATCTCCTCGCGCAGGTCGATGCCGTGCACGGAGGAGAGCTTCGCGGCGGCGGCGATGGCCGCGTCCGCCTTCGAGGTGGGGACGGTGGCGCGGACGTAACCGAGCTTGTCGTACGTCCGGCCGACCGAGCCGCCCTTGACCGCGTCCAGCTGCCCGGCGACCTGCTCGGTCTGCCCCGGGGCGGTGGCGATCATCATCGTGACGTTCTTGTCGCCGTCGGCCTTGGCCTCGGCGAGCAGGTCCGCGTCGTCTGAACCGAGCTTTTTCTGTGCGGACTTGACGCTGCCGTCCGAGGGGGCCGTGGAGCCCGGGGACGGCGCGTCGGCGGAGAAGGCCATGGGTATCGGCCCGGCCGCGGAGAGCGCGGCGACGAGACCGGCGGCCACGGCTATTCGGGCCACGGGTCTGCGGGGGGTGAGGGTCATCGGCATCCCTTGGAGTGAAGATTTCAGTGCCGGACGAGCGCAGCTTTACCCAAGGGACAGTTGTTTGGGAAGTGTTGACCGAAACGATATGGACGTATGGGGAAAACCCCCGATTCCCTTTACGGGGATGAGTCCGCAATAGTGCCAAATGAACCGGCGGTTCCGGACTAACGTCCCTACGTGCGCAGGAAACTGAGGGTGGCGGCCTACGCCATATGCGTCCGCGACGACCAGCTCCTTCTGGCCCGCTGGATCGACGAGAAGGGCCGCCCCGAGTGGACCCTGCCCGGCGGCGGCCTGGAACACGGCGAGGACCCCTACGACGCCGCCCTGCGGGAGGTGGAGGAGGAGACCGGCTACCACATGGAGCTCACCGCCCTCCTGGGTGTGGACTCGATCCGCCGCACCGCCCCGCGCCACCTCGGACGGTCCGTCGACCATCACGGCGTCCGGCTCGTGTACGAGGGCCGGGTGACCGGCGGCGAACTCCGCCACGAGATCGGCGGCTCGACGGACATGGCGGCCTGGCACCCCCTGGAGACGGTGCCCGGGCTGCGCCGGGTCGCACTGGTCGACGTGGGACTGACGCTGTGGCGGGAGCGGCCGGCTGCGGGGCGGGTGCCGATGACTGCCGAAGACTGACAAAGGGTCGTATGCCCGTATGGGTTCCATGTCATCTCCCTCCCGGATCAATCCCCCGTCTGGGATGCTGGGGCGAGCTGAACGGCGCCATCGCCGAGGGGGACGGCCATGGAGTGGAACGCGTCCATCACATACGGCGCACTGGGCGGCCTCGTCGTGGAGATCGTCGTCTTCTACGGGCGGATCGCGGCCTGGCAGACGGCCCGGCACCGCGCGCTGGCGAATAACCGTCGGCGCGACCGTCTGCCGCGCCTCGACAAGTACATCGACCCGCCGTCCGACGCCCTGGCCGCGCTGACCCGGCTGTCGCTGGGGGCGGGCGCAGGATGGATCTTCCATCCGCAGCTGACGGGGGCGCTGGCGACGGTCGCGGTCGGAGCGTCGGCGCCTGCGCTGCTCAGGCAGTTGGGGAGCGCGCGGACCCTGCAGGCGGTACTGGGCGGAAGTGGCCCGCCGGGTCCGCCGGGCCCCCCGAGCGGGGATGCGGCCGCGGCCGTGCCGGGCGGCTCGGAGGTGCTGGAGTCATGAAGGGACTGGCACAGCGCTACTTGGCCTCACTGACGGACTCCAGCCCCGAGGCCTGGGACCGCCTGATCGCGCAGGGGCGGCGGCGGGATCTGCCGTTGTGGCGGAGGTATGTGGCGTCGCTGCTGGATGTGAATGCGGATGCGGTCGTGGCGGGGCGGGAGCGGCTCGAGGGGGAGGTGCTGGAGCAAGAACGGGCGGAACGGGATCCGCCGGCGTCGACGGTGTATTACACGCTCGACTCGACGATCGACGTGAGGGGCGGCGGGCCGGTTCCCGGAGGGCGCCGGGTGTTTGCGGGGATCATGCTCGCGGCGGCCGCGTTCGCCGCCGTCGTCGCGCTGGGCTTCTCCCTCGTCCTGATCGGTCGAGAGGCGGAGAACGCTGTTGGCGCTGCACCACCGCTCAGCCCCGCGCCGTCGACCGGTGAGGCCAGTCGTACGGGATCGCCGACCGTCGAGGGCACGAGCCGTCCGACCAGTCTGCCGCCGCGCGCACATGAAGAAGCAGGCGGATATGCGTGGGTGACGCCCACGGGTTGGCGCCGTGACGTGAAGACTGGCAACGAGGTCCACTACGCCTCGCCCGACGGCGCACAGGAGCTTGCGGCCAAGTCGTCCCTCGCCCGCGGCGACCTGATGGAGACCTGGCAGAAGTCGGAGCAGAACGCACACCAGGGCCAGGGCTACCGGAAGATCCGCCTGGAGAAGACGACGTTCGACGGTAACCCGGCCGTGGTCTGGGAGTACACCTTCACCCTGAAGGGCACTCCCTGGCACGCCCGGCTGCTGGGCTTCGAGCAGGACGGGAAGTCGTACCAGATCAACACCTGGTACCACCCGGACATCGAAGCCCAGGCCCTCAAGATCTACGACAAGGTCAAGGGCAGCTTCACGGTGCTGTGAACTCCCTTCACTACCCAGAAAGATGAACGCGGAGTGACCGCCCCCGGGCCGCTCGACGAGCGGTCGTGGACGCGCAGGGTGGCCCAAGATCCACGTACGGTGATCGGCGTTGCGCGTTGCCGTCTCGTTCACCAGCAGGTCATTCCCGGTGCCAACCATCCAGAGCGAGCGGGTTGTTCGCGACAGCGAAACAGCCCGCGACCACTGCCGACGCGTTGCCACTCGGGGAGATCGCGCCATGTCGCGCATACGCTCTGTCGCCGCCACCATCCCGGCGGTCAACCGCCGTACCGTCCTCGCCGCCACCGGCGCGGCGGCCGTCTCCGCGGGCGTCGGCTACGCCCTGCGGCCCACCGACAGCCAGGCCGCCACCACCGAGACCACCAAGGTCGTGGCGCAGTCCCGCAAGGCCCCGGCCGCCCCCCTCGCGCCCTACACCAAGGGCACCACCCTCGCCACGGTCGCCGCCCCGCGCACCTCCTCCGGCTACCGCCGCCTCGGCGACGGCCCCGGCTGGTCCCGTGTCGTGCGCGGCGAGCTCGCCGCGGCCAAGTCGGGCCGCGCCGGCCGCCGTACCGCGCTCGCCGCGTTCGTACAGCTCACCGATCTGCACCTGATCGACTCCCAGCACCCGATGCGCCTGGAGTACCTGCGCGCCACGGACAAGCACGCCTGGCGCCCGCACGAGGCGCTGACCGTGCAGGGCGCCATCTCGCTGGTCGAGCGGATCAACGCGCTGCGCGGCGCCCCCGTCACCGGCTCCCCGCTGCACTTCGCGATGACCACCGGCGACAACACGGACAACAACGCCAAGTCCGAGCTCGAGTGGTTCCTGAAGATCATGAGCGGGGGGCGGATCACCCCCAACACGGGGGATCCGCGGCACTACGAGGGCGTCCAGAACAGCGGTCTCAAGCTGTACTGGCAGCCCGACTCCACCGTCCGCGACGGCGACAAGCAGCTCGGCTTCCCGCACCTCCAGGGTTTCCTGGCCGCCGCGGTCCGCGAGGTCCGCAGCCCCGGCCTGAACCTGCCCTGGTACTCCACGGTCGGCAACCACGACGCCATGCCGCTCGGCTGCTACGGCCACGGCGACTCCTGGCTCGCCGAGTACGCGGTCGGCGGCAGGAAGCTGATGTCGCTGTCCGCCTCCGAGGCGAAGAAGCTCCAGGACCACATCAAGAGCGGGAACGACCCCAGGGGGACCGGCTTCCGGGACCTGCTCAAGGCCCACGCACGCGACATGCGGTCCGTCACCGCGGACGAGAGCCGGGCCCCGTACACCCCGGCCGACTATCTGAAGGCCCACCTCGACCCGGCGTACCGCGGTCTGGGCCCGGTCGGGCACGGCTACTCCACCGCCAACCTCGACGCGGGCACCCAGTACTACACCTTCCGCATCGCCGACGACGTCGTCGGCATCAGCCTCGACACCACCGACCCGGGCGGCCACTACGAAGGCTCCATCGGCACCGCCCAGTTGAAGTGGCTCGACAAGCAGCTGAAGGACAACAAGGACTCGCACGTCATCGTCTTCAGCCACCACACCAGCAAGACGATGGACAACACGGGCATCGTGGACCCGGCACGCCCCCACGAGCGGCGGCACGGCGGCCAGGAGGTCATCGCCCTCCTCGGCAGCCACGCCAACGTCCTCGCCTGGGTGAACGGCCACATCCACCGCAACGACATCACGCCGCACAAGGCGTCGAACGGCCGCTCGTTCTGGGAGATCTCGACCGCCTCCCACGTGGACCACCCGCAGCTGGCCCGCGTCATCGAGATCACCGACAACAAGGACGGCACCCTCTCCCTGTTCACCACCCTCGTGGAGTCCGCGGCCCCGCACCGCACGGACTTCGCCGACCTCACCCAGACGGGCCTGGCCGCCCTCTACCGCGAGCTGTCGTACAACGCCCCGGGGGCGAACCTGACCCTGGGCGGCGACCCCGGCGACCGCAACACGGAGCTGCTGCTGAAGAAGGGCTGAAAGCGGCTCAACCGGCCCGCGGTGCATCAACCTCCGCACCGCGGGCCGGGTCTGCCTCCCCGACCGAACCCGGTTCCGTACCGAACCAGATGGGGGAGACCGACATGAACGCAGGCATACGTACGACTCTGGTCGCGGCGACGGCCGTCGCGCTGTCCGCGGCCCTGGCCGCACCCGCGCTCGCCGCCGCGCCCGCAAGAGGGGCCGAAGGCCACGAGCCGACCCGGCGGGCCGTCGAAGCCGCGGTGAGGCTCGGCGTGCCCGGAGTGACGCTCACCGCGAAGGACGCCCACGGCACCTGGGCGACGACCGCGGGCGTGGGGAACCTCCGGACGGGCAAGCCGCGTTCGGCCGACGACCGCTACCGCGTCGGCAGCATCACCAAGACCTTCGTGTCCACCGTGCTGCTCCAGCTGGAGGCGGAGGGAAGGCTGTCGCTCGACGACACCGTGGACAAGTGGCTGCCCGGAGCGGTCCGCGGCCACGGGCACGACGGGCGCGCCATCACGCTCCGCCGGCTCCTCAACCACACGAGCGGCATCTTCAACTACACGGCCGACGCCGAGTTCGGCCGCACGTACTTCCTCAAGGACGGCTTCTTCAAGCACCGTTACGACCGCAAGAGTCCCGCGGACCTGCTGGCGATCGCGATGTCCCACAAGCCGGACTTCGCGCCGGGCACCTCCTGGAAGTACTCCAACACCAACTACCTGCTGGCCGCGATGGTGATCGAGAAGGCCACGGGCCGTCCGTACGGGGAGGAGATCCGCGACCGCGTCATCCGGCCGCTCCATCTGACCGGCACCTCGGTCCCCGGCACCCGGGTCACCGTCCCGCAGCCCAGCAGCCGCGCCTACTCCAAGCTGGCGGAGTCGACGACGGGCCCGACGTACGACGTCACCACGCTCAACCCCGCCATCGCCTACGGCTCAGGCGAGATGATCTCGGATTCGGCCGACCTGATCCGCTTCTACTCGGCCCTGCTCACCGGCCGTCTCCTGCCGCCGCACCAGCTGAAGGAGATGAAGACCACGGTGCGGCAGAGCGCCGGGTCGAAGGGCGGTTACGGTCTGGGCATCGCCGACGTCCCTCTTTCCTGCAACGGCCGTGAAGTGCATGTGTGGGGCCACGACGGCGGCATCCACGGCTCGCTCTCCCTGGCGCTGACCACCGCGGACGGCCGGCACTCCCTCGCGTACAACTTCAACGGGGACTGGGCGGACAACAGCAAGGACGTGGTCGAGGCGGAGTTCTGCGGCGGTCAAGGCCGCTGACGGCACGCGTCGATCGCCGCGCGCAGCTGGGCGACCGCCTTCTCCACCGCCCCGTCGGCGAGGTTGCCGTACCCGAGGACCAGGCCGTGGTCGGCGTGGTCCTCGGTGGCGTGATAGGCCGCGAGGTCGGCCACGCGCAGCGAGCGGGCGGCCGCCGCCCTGACCACGGCCGCCGGGTCCACGGCGGTCGGCAGCCGCAGGAGGAGGTGCAGCCCGGCCGCGACGCCGGAGACGGGGGCGTCCGGCAGCTGTTCGGCGAGAGCCCGGACGAGGGTGTCGCGGCGGTTGCGGTAGCGCCCCCGGCAGGCCCGCAGATGGCGGTCGTAGGCGCCTGATTCCAGCAGGTCCGCGAAGGCGAGCTGGTCGAGGGGCGGGGGCTGGGTCGCCGTCTGGTCGGTCCTGTGCAGGTGTTCGGTCCAGCGGGCGGGCGCCACGATCCATCCGATGCCGAGCGCGGGGGAGAGGATCTTGCTGAGGGACTTGAACAGGACGACCCGGGAGGGGTCCATGCCCTGCAGGCTCGCGACCGGCTGGCGGTCGTAGCGGAACTCGGCGTCGTAGTCGTCCTCCAGTACGACGCCGTCCACCTCGCGCGCCCAGCGCAGCAGGGCCGCGCGTCGCTCCGGGGCGAGCACCGTGCCCAGCGGGAACTGGTGCGCCGGTGAGGCCAGCACCGCCCTCAGCCCGGTGTGCCCGGCGAGTTCGTCGGTGCGCAGCCCGGCGCCGTCCGCGCGGACGGGGACGACGTCCAGGCCCGCGGCGCCGATCACCTCGCGCAGCCGGGTCCAGCCCGGTTCCTCGACGGCGACGGCGGTGATGCCGCGGGTGCGCAGGGCCTGGCAGAAGCGGCGTACGCCGTCCGTCACGCTGGTGCACACCGTCACGTCCTGGGGGCCGGCAAAGACGCCGCGGGAGCGGCCCAGGTACTCGGCGAGCAGCCGTCTGAGCCGGAGGTGGCCGCCGGGCGGCGGGTAGCCGAACTCCGTGAACGCCACCGTCGTCGCCTGCGCGCGGACCGCGTCGGCCCAGCGGCGCCGCGGGAACGCCCGCAGGTCCGGCAGGCCCGGGGCCAGGTCGTAACGGGCCGCCGGAGCCTGCTGCGGCGCGCGCCGCGCGGAGCGGTCGTCCGGGCTGTTCGACCAGCGCACCCGGGTGGCGGAGCCGGTGCGCGCCTCCAGATACCCCTCCGCGACGAGCTGGCCGTACGCCTCGGTCACCGCCCAGCGCGAACAGCCGAGGTCGGCGGCGAGCTGCCGGCTGGGCGGCAGGGCGGTGCCCACCTCGATCCGGCCTTCCCTGATCGCCGAACGCAGCGCCCGCTTCACCCGCTCGTGCAGCGGCCCGTCGGCGGCCTGGCCCAGATGGAGCAGGAGATCGCCCGCCGGATTGGTCTGTGATTCCCGCATGCCATTGGACGGTAGCAGCGAGCCATTTCTCAGTAGCTTCGAGTGCATGAAGGACGTACCTGAAACCCACCAGTTGTTCCGCGGGGTCTTCGAGGACTGGCAGACAAAGGCGGGCGTCCTGTCCGCGAGGCCGGACGCGCCGGTCGTATCGGACGACCCCTCTTCGTTGCGGTCGGCGCTTCGCCGGTTGCGGGCCCGCTTCGAAAGACCACCCGGTAATTCAGCCGACTCGGACACGAGACGCCGAGTTCATCCGTACGAAACGTCCATGCCGCCTCATATCGGCTAACCCGCACTTCACGGGGGATGGCTCGATTTGTGCAAGGCGGGTGGTCATATGCCCACGAGGCGCGGACTGCACGTGCTCTCGGTCTACGAGGGTTTCTTCTCCGGCGGAGCCCGGATTGTCCACAGTGACGTCGTACTCGGACTTCAGGAGGGTGACCAGCAGCATCGTGTGCTGAGCCTCCATGGCGAGGTGCACCGGGAGGCCACCCGGCAGCGGATGGAGGACGACGCCTGCTACCGGTCGCTGACCGCGGCGGGCGTGGGCGTCACCTCCCTGGGCCGGGTCTTTCCCGCAAGCGGTGATCCGGCCACCTTCACCGGGCCGGAGCTGGCCGACACGGCACGGGCGACGGCGGAGGCGGACGTGATCCTTTCGCTGAAGGAACAGCCGCTGCGCCTCCTCAACCAGGCGGGCCTGCCGCGCCGCCCCGTCGTGGTCTGTCTGCACCGCTCCGACCCGGAGAACCAGGGGGCGGCCCTCGGCGAGCTGAAGGCCGCCATCGCGGACGGCAGGGTGGTGGCGTGCGTGTGCTGCGCGGAGTCGACACGGGCCGCCTACGAGGCGGCCGGGATCCCGGCCGAGCTGCTGCACGTCATCCCGAACGGCGTGGACCTGCTGCGCTTCCGCCCCGACGCGGCCCGGCGGCTGGCACTGCGGGCCTCCCTGGAGATCCCGGCCGCGGCACCGGTGGTCGTCTTCGCGGCCCGCTACGACGCGATGAAGAACGTCCCGCTGTTCCTGCGGGCGGCACGGGAGTGGCTGGAGCGGGAGCCCGACGCACATGTGCTGATGTGCGGCGCGGGCATGACGGCTGCCAATCCGGGCCTCGACGCGGACATCGAGACCGCGTTCGGCCCGCGGCGATCACTGACGGACCGGGTCCACCTGCTCGGCGTCCGACACGACATGGAGTCCGTGTACGCCGGTGCCGACGTCGTCGCGCTGACCTCCTCCTGGGGGGAGGCGGCACCGCTCTGCCTGGTCGAGGGCATGATGTGCGGCGCCGTACCGGTCGCCACCGACGTCGGCGACAGCGCGGCGATCGTGGCGGGCCACGGCTTCGTCACCCCGCCCGACCCGACGGCGATCGCCCGGGCCTGGACGGAGGCGGCGGCAGCCCGCACCGCCCTCGCCCCCGCCCTCACCGCAAGCCGCGAACGCTTCAGCCGCACCCGCATGATCGCGTCCTACGCCACCCTCCTCGACTGGGTGGCCGCGGGGGCTGCCGCACGGCCGGCGCCGGCGCAGCCGCCGGCCTCCTGACACGAGGAGGGGCCACCGGCACCCGGTGGCCCCTCCTCCCCCCTCCTGGTCCCGCCCCGGTCCGGCGAGCCTGTGTCACATCCCCGGCCGGGCGCGCGACGCCTGGCACGCACGCTCGCCGCGTTGCCGAAACGCCCTAGTAGCTCCGCTACGAGGGCGCTCCGGCGCCTTGCGATCGCACGCACCAGGCGCCGCGCGCTGATCCGACCGGGGATGTGACACAGGCTCTCACTACCGCGGCAGCACCACGACATACGCGGCGGGCTCCCGGTCGCCCGACGCCATCAGCGCCGTGCGGACGACCGCCGCCTGTTGTTCCATCGAGTCGCGGAGCTTCTTGGGGGTGATGTGGACGACCGTGATGCCCAGGCGCTCCAAGTGCTCCCGCTTGCGGACGTATTCGGACCACAGGGCGTCCTCGTCCTGCCGTGGGGCCCGGGTGTCCAGCTCCACGGCCACCGCCTGCTCCGGCCAGTACGCGTCGAGGCCGCCGAGGTGGGGCCCGCCCGGCAGGCGGAGGTCCACGTTCCACACCGGGTCGGGCAGGCCGTAGTCGCGGACCATCCGGTACAGGCGGTCCTCCGCGATGGCGCGGCCCTCGGCCAGCAGGGAGTCCACCGCGTCCACCACGTGCGGGCGGCTGAGCAGCTTCGCCTGGTTCAACGCCCGTACCACCGAGGCCGGTTCGCAGTGGCCGGCGCGCACCGCCTCGGTCAGCAGCCGGCGCACCGCGCCCGCGTCCGCGAGCTCGGACACCGCGTCGGCCAGGGCGCGCGGCACCGGAGCGATCGGAACTCCCGTCACCTGCTGGGGAGTCGGCAGCGTGTGCGTGCGTACCACCCGGGCGCAGCCCGCCGAGCGCAGCCGGCGCAGCCGCGGGACCAGGACGTCGATCTTCTCCAGCGACAGCAGCGGCGGGGCGGACGTGAACCCGTGCAGCGTCAGCGCCGCCAGGCCCGTGATCATCGCCTCCGCGTAGACCGGCCGGTGCGGGCTCTCCGCGCCCGGCTGCGTGGGCACTCCGGGCGTCGACTCCCGCGCCGCGTACATGAGCACAGCGTGCAGCCGTTCTTCGCTGGTCGGCGGGCCCGGGTGGAGCAGGAAGACGCCCGGGAGGAGCTGCTGCCAGGGGCCGCCGGTGCGGCACTGCTCGGTCATCTCCGCGGACGAGACGCCGTGCGCCCGGAGTTGAGCCGTCGTCAGAACGCGGCGGTGCACCTCGGCGAGGTGGCTCAGGGGGCGGGGGGAGGCCGGGGGGAGAGGGGCGTTGTGGTTCATGCCGAGGGGTTTTCCGCGCTGGAGCCGCCCTCTAACCGCTGTTACACGCTCGTCGACAAAAACGGACAAGGTGGCACTAAAGGACGCTTGTTCGGATGCCGATAGGGCATCGAAAACCCCTGGTCCGTTCAGGTCGGACCAGGGGTTACGGGTGTTATTGACCGGATTCCGTAACGGTCACACGCGGATCAATCGTTGGCCAAAGCCTGGGCCCGCAGGGCCCGCGCCAGGTCGTCGCGCGCCTCCAGCACCAGCCTGCGCAGCGCCGGCGCCGCGTCCTCGTGGGCCGCGAGCCACGCGTCCGTCGCATCCAGCGTCGCCTGCGCGCCCTGCTCCGTCGGGTAGGACGGGAACAGCCCCCGGACCACGTCCATGCCGATCTGGATCGACCGCTCCCGCCACAGCCGCTCGATCGCCTCGAAGTACTTCGGGGCGTACGGCGCGATCAGCTCCCGCTGCGAAGGCTGCGCGAAGCCCGCGATCGTCGCCTCCACCAGGGCGTTGGACAGCGCGTCCGACTCCACCACCTGGGCCCAGGCCTGCGCCTTCACCGCGCCGGAGGGGCGGGCGGCCAGGCAGCGGACCTGGTGGCGCTTGCCGGACGCCGTGTCGTCGCGGGCCAGCTCGGCCGCCAGCACCGTCTCGTCCGCGGCCCCGTGCGCGGCCAGCGGCTCCAGGAACGCCCAGCGCAGCTCCTGGTCGACCTCAAGGCCGTCGACCTTCTCCGTGCCGTCCAACAGGCCGCGCAGCAGCGCCAGTTCGTCCGGACCGGCCGCCACCGTGGCGAGGAAACGGGCCCAGGCCAGCTGCTGCTCGCTGCCCGGCTCGGCCGCCCGCAGATCCCGCACGGCGACCTCGGCCAGCAGCCGCCGGCCGGCCGGCCGCCAGGCCGGCGCCGCATAGTTGACCAGCGCCGAGTTCGCCCAGGCGTGCAGCATCTGCAGGACGCCGATGTCGGACTCGCGGCGCGCGAACCGCGTCACCAGGTCCACGAAGTCGGCGGCGGGCAGCAGCGCGTCCCGGGTCAGGTTCCACAGCGCCGACCAGCACAGGGCGCGGGCCGGCGGGTCGGTGATCGACCCGAGGTGCTCGCGCAGGGTGGCCAGCGAGGTGTCGTCGAAGCGGGTCTTGCAGTACGTGAGGTCGTCGTCGTTGACGAGCACCAGCTCCGGCGCCTCGGCACCCGCCGGCGCCGCCACGACCGTACGCGGACCGTCGACGTCCACCTCGACCCGGGCGTACCGCTCCAGCGCGCCCTCGCCCGTGCGCCGGTACAGGCCGACCGCCACCCGGTGCGGCCGCAGCTCGGGGTGGGACTCCGCGGCCTCCTGCAGCACCGCCAGCTCGTCGACCCGCCCCTCCGCGTCCAACAGCACCTGCGGAGTGAGGGAGTTGACCCCGGCGGTCTGCAGCCACTTCCGCGCCCAGGCGGCCATGTCCCGGCCGCTGGTCTCCTCCAGCACCGACAGCAGATCGCCGAGACGCGTGTTGCCGTACGCGTTCCGCTTGAAGTAGCGGCGGGCGCCCTCCAGGAAGGCGTCCTGGCCGACGTACGCCACCAGCTGCTTGAGCACCGAGGCGCCCTTGGCGTACGTGATGCCGTCGAAGTTGAGCTTGGCGTCCTGGAGGTCGCGGATGTCGGCGGTGATCGGGTGGGTGGAGGGCAGCTGGTCGGCCCGGTACGCCCACGCCTTGCGGCGGTTGGCGAAGGTGATCCAGGCGTCGGTGAAGCGGGTCGCGCCGACGTTCGCGAAGGTGCCCATGAAGTCCGCGAAGGACTCCTTCAGCCACAGGTCGTCCCACCACACCATGGTGACCAGGTCGCCGAACCACATGTGCGCCATCTCGTGCAGGATGACGTTGGCCCGCCCCTCGTACGAGGCCCGCGTGACCTTGCCGCGGAAGATGAACTCCTCGCGGAAGGTGACAAGACCCGGGTTCTCCATCGCGCCGAGGTTGTACTCGGGGACGAACGCCTGGTCGTACTTCCCGAAGGGGTACGGGTAGTCGAAGTGGTCGTGGAAGAAGTCCAGTCCCTGCTTGGTGACGAGGAAGACGTCGTCCGAGTCGAAGTAGGGCGCCAGGCCCTTGCGGCACAGGGCGCCGAGGGGGATCTCAAGGCGCGTACCGTCCTCGAAGGTCCGCTCGTAGGAGTCCGTGACGTAGTGGTACGGCCCCGCCACCACACAGGTGATGTACGTGGAGATCGGCTTGGTCTCCGCGAACCTCCACACCCCGTCCGCCCGCTCGCCGACGCCGTTGCTCCAGACCGTCCACCCCTCCGGCGCCCGCACCTCGAAGCGGAACGGGGCCTTGAGGTCCGGCTGCTCGAAATTGGCGAAGACCCGGCGGGAGTCGGCCGGCTCGTACTGGGTGTACAGATACACCTCGCCGTCCTCCGGGTCGACGAAGCGGTGCAGGCCCTCGCCGGTGCGGGAGTAGGCGCATTGCGCGTCGACGACCAGCTCGTTCTCGGCGGCGAGGTCCTCCAGGAGGATCCGGGAGCCGTCGAAGACCTGGCCGGGGTCGAGATCCCTCCCGTTGAGTGAGACGGAGGTCACACTCGGCGCGATCAGGTCGGCGAAGGTGGCGGCGCCGGGCTCGTTGCTGCGGAAGCGGATCGTGGTGACGGACCGGAAGGTCCGCGGACCGTCCCCGTGCGCTTCCCCCACCGCCGTACGCAGGTCGAGGGACACGTCGTACCCGTCGACGGACAGCAGGGCGGCCCGCTCCCGGGCCTCGTCGCGGGTCAGATTCTCACCGGGCACAGGCGGTACTCCCTCTGGGGCATATCGGACATGGGCGGGTACGGCGGAACAGGACCGATCCTGCCATGTGCCCCTGACTCCGGGCACCCGGGAATGGGCTCGGTGATGGCCGGTGTTGCCTGGGGAAACGACCGTATTCCTGGGAGAGCCATGTCCGAGACCGCGACCACCTCCGCCAAGACCCCCGTCGACTTCTGGTTCGACCCGCTGTGCCCCTGGGCCTGGATGACCTCCCGGTGGGTGCTGGAGGTGGAGAAGGTCCGGAACATCGAGGTCCGCTGGCACATCATGAGCCTCGCGGTACTCAACGAGCCCAAGATCGACGAGCTGCCCGAGGAGTACCGCGAGCTGCTGGAGACCAAGGCCTGGCAGCCGATCCGGGTGGTCACCGCGGCCTGGCAGAAGCACGGCTCCGACATCCTCGGCCCGCTGTACACCGCGCTCGGCACCCGTATCCACAACGAGGGCCAGGGCCCGACGCGCGAGGCCGTCGAGGGCGCACTGGCCGACGTCGGCCTGCCCGCCGACCTGATCGAGTACTTCGACCAGAAGGACTTCGAGTTCGACGCCGAGCTGCGCGCCTCCCACAAGGAGGGCATCGACAAGGTCGGCCAGGACGTCGGCACCCCCGTCATCGCCGTCCCCGGCGCCGACGGCGAGCAGATCGCCTTCTTCGGCCCGGTCGTCACCCCGGCCCCCAAGGGGGAGGAGGCCGCCCGCCTCTGGGACGGCACGATCGCGGTCGCCTCGGTCCCGGGCTTCTACGAGATCAAGCGGACGCGGACGAAGGGCCCGGACTTCAGCAACCTGTAGGGATCAGTCGGGGTCGGCTTCCGGATTCTTGAGCTCCTCCGGGAGCCGGCCTCCCTCGCTCTGCTTGCTCCAGCGCTGGTACCACCGGCAGCCCGGGGCGGTGCAGCGCCACAAGTCGGTCAACTGGCGGTGTTCCGGCGCCACGTTCGGCCTCTCCTTCCCGTTGAGCGGCCTGAACACCTGGGTGCCGCTGCCCCCGCAGGTCGGGCAGTGCTTGTCCTTGAAGAACATCAGCGCCTCCTCGCCATCACCGGTAGTACAGCGCGAACCCGGCGAACGCGTCCCCCGAATCGCCGGGTCCCGGTGGTGCGTCGTTCACGCCCGCGCCCTTCCCCGCGCCTGCGCGAGCCGGGCCAGATGGTCCTCGTAGGCCTTCGCGTAGTACGCCGCGCGGGCCGCGTCCGGCTCCACGACCGCGGTCGGCTCGGTCCACGCCGCCGCGTCCAGCGCGATCCCGTACCGCTGCGCCGCCGCCAACACCGCGCCCCGCGCGCCCACTTCACCCTCGACGACCCGCAGCGGCCGGCCCAGGACATCGGCGAGCAGCCGCATCCAGGCGGGACTGCGCGTCCCCCCGCCGCAGACGGCCAGCGAGCCCGTCAGACCCGCCGCCTCCAGACAGTGCCGGGCCGCGTACCCGATGCCCTCGCAGGTCGCGCGGATCAGATCGCCCTTCGTCGACTCCAGGGAGACACCGGTGAGTTCGGCGCGCAGACGGGGTTCGACGAACGGGGCGCGCTCGCCGGACGGGGCGAAGTACGGCAGCACGTGCACGCCGTTCGCGCCGGGCGGGGTCCCGGCGAGCAGACCGTCGACCTCCTCGTGATGCACGCCCGTCGTCGACAGCACCCAGTCCAGGGCGGCCGTGCCGACCATCGCGGGCATGGCGCGTAGCCAGTGACCGGGGCGGTCGGTGGAGATGTACAGGCCGGCCGGCTCGCCGGTCAGGTCGAGATCGGTCGTGGCGACCAGGCTGGCCAGGCAGGTGCCGACGATGAGCAGACCGTCCCCCGGGGTCGTGACACCCGCGCCGAGCGCGCACGAGGGGAGGTCGTACGGGCCGTTCGCCAGCCGTGTGCCGGCCGGCAGGCCCTCGCCGCGCGCCTCGGCCGTCGCGATCGGGTCCCCCACGGGAGCGAGCAGTCCACGGCGGTGGGTCAGCCCCAGCAGCTCCACCACCCGGTTGTCGTACGCCCGCGTCCGCGGATCGAGGAACGGCATCGACGCGTCCGACACATCCGTCGTCACCGGCGCCCCCGTCAGCCGCCGGAACACCATGTCCTTGCAGTACAGAGCCGTGGCCGCCGCGTCCAGCGACTTCGGTTCGTAACGGTCGAGCCAGGCCAGCAGCGGCCCCGGACAACCCGGGAACATGGCACTCCCCGTCCGCCGGAACACCGTCTCGAAGGTCCCGTCCGCCAGCCACTGATCGAGCAACTCATGCGCCCGCCCGTCCATCCAGGAGACGACGGGCCGCACCGGCCGCCCGTCCTTGTCGACCAGCCAGACTCCGTCGCCCTGTCCGGTAAGCCCGGCGAGCTCCACCGGCTCGGCCATCCGCGCGGTCAACGCCTCCAGCACACCGACGACGGCCGCATACACCTCCTCCATGTCCTGCTCGACGCGCCCGCCGTGCAGAGCGAGGCCTACGGGCCGTGCCTCGACAGCGAGTTCCCGTCCGGTGCCGTCAAACGCGGCGGCCTTCACCATGGACGTACCTACGTCAATCCCAACATACATAGCGGCTCTCCCTTACGGTCCGGGTAGCGCCCCAAGGGGCGCGGGGAACTGCGCGACAAGCCACAACGGCGCAGCAGACAAACGACGACCCATCCCGGCAATCACGTCAACGCGTGCGCGAGGGCCTCCCCTCGCACCCACCGCCCCACCTCAGCGGCAGCGATCCGCACCGCCTTCTCCGCCACCGCCCGCGACGCCCCACCCAGATGCGGCGTCATCACCAGCCGGTCGGGGAACCCGAACAGCCTCGAACCCTCCGGTACAGGTTCCGTCGCGTACGTGTCGAGGGCGGCAGCCGACACCTGCCCGCTTTCCAGCGCGTCGCACAACGCGTCCTCATCCAGCAGCGGCCCGCGGGCCGCATTCACCACCACCGAACCCCGGGGAAGCAGCGCCAGCTCCCGCGCACCGATCAGACCGCGGGTCTCGGCGGTGAGCCGCGCATGCAGGGTGATCACCCGGGACCGGCGCAGAAGTTCGTCGAGCGAGGACACCCGCAGCCCGTGGATCTCGCCCCGCACATAGGGGTCGTAGACCATCACCTGCGCACCGAACGCACACAGCGCCCGGGCGACCCGGCTGCCGACGGCCCCGTAACCGACGAGCCCGACCGGCAGGTCCTCCAGCTCCAGTCCGCTGTGTTCGTACGTGTAGTACGTCGCCCCCTGCCAACTGCCCTCCCCCGCAAGGAGGTTGTGGGTGTGGGGAATGCGCCGCAGGGCCGCCAGCATCAGGCCGACGGTGAACTCGGCGGTGGCGGCGGCGTTGCGGCCGGGGGCGAAGCAGACGCGGACGTCGTGTCGTTTGGCCGCGTCCAGGTTGACGTTGACCGGGCCGCCCCGGCACACGACCACCAGCCGCAGATCCGGGCAGGCGTCCAGGACGCGCTCCGTCACCGGCCCCATCTGGGTGACCAGCACCTGCGCCCCCGCGAGGGCGTCGATCAGCTCGTCCTCGGCGTCGCTGGCCTCCGTCACCTCGGCCACCGGGCCGAAGGGTTCCAGTGGCCAGCCGAGGGTCAACTCGCGTACTTCGCAGGGGACTTCATGACGTACCGCCGCCGTGATGAGCGACGGCAGGATGAAGTGGTCGCCGGCGGCGACGACACGTACGGGTTCGCTCATCGCAGGGAGTCTCCTGTCTCGGCGTCGAAGACATGGGTGTGGTCGGGATCGGCGCCGACCCGGACCCGCTCGTCGTGGGTGAGGCGCACCTCGGGGCCGGTGAGGACGACGAGGGCGTGTTCCACGCCGTCGAGGGCGAGGGTGGCGATGCCCGCCTCCAGGAGGGGCTCGTGGGCGACGACCTTGGCGGGCATGCCCTCGCCGCCGGTGAGGCGCAGATCCTCCGGGCGGACGCCGACCACGACCGCACGGCCCTCGGCCACCGGCACCGGCAGCGCGATCCGCACCGAGCCCGAGAGACGGGCGTGGCCGTCGGCGGCCGCGACGCCGGGCAGCAGATTGATGGCGGGTTCGCCGACGAAGTCCGCGACGAAGAGGTTGGCCGGGCTGTCGTAGATCTCGTAGGGCGTGCCCAGCTGCTGGATGACGCCGTCCTTCATCACGGCGATCCGGTCGGCGAGGGAGAGGGCCTCCTCCTGGTCGTGGGTGACCAGGATGGTGGTGTGGCCCAGGTCCCGCTGGATGCGCTTGAGTTCGCGGCGGGTGGTGTCCCGCTGGGCGGCGTCGAGGTGGGAGAGGGGCTCGTCGAGGAGCAGTACGTCGGGTTCGCGGACGAGGGCGCGGGCCAGCGAGACGCGCTGTTTCTGGCCGCTGGAGAGGCCGGCCGGGCGGGCGTCGAGGATGCCGGTGAGGTCGACGCGTTCGGCGATCTCGGCGACCTTGCGGTCGACCTCCCTGCGGTCACGGCCCCTGCGGGCCTTCAGGCCGAAGGCCAGGTTCTCCGCCACCGTCAGCGGCGGGTACAGCGCGTAGTTCTCGAAGGCGACGCCGATGTTGCGGCGCCGCGCCGGCCGGTCGACCACCGAGGCACCGCCCACCAGGATGTCCCCGCCGGTCACCGTCTCGAGGCCGGCGATCATCCGCAGGGTGGTGGACTTGCCGCAGCCCGAGGGGCCGAGCAGCCCGAGCAGTTCCCCGGAGTGCAGCGCGAGGTCCATGCCGCGTACGGCGTCCACGGCCGGGCGGCCCCGCGAGCGGTAGGTCTTGCGCAGATCACGTAGCTCCAGCTCGGTCATCGCCGCCCCTCGTCGCGCAGACTTGATAGGTGACCTTGTGCTCGTCCAGGTCCCGCAGCGCCCCAGCCGACGCCCCGTCGTCCACCAGGAGCAGGTCGAAGCGGGAGAGCGGGACGACCCGGTGCAGGGCGGTCCGGGCCAGCTTGGTGTGGTCGATCAGCAGGACGTTGCGGGCGGCCGAGTCGATCATCGCCCGCTTCACCGACACGATGTGCTGCTCCTGGTGGTAGGCGTAACCCCCGTGCACGGCGGACGTCGACGCGAAGCACACGTCCACCCGGAGCGACTGCACCGCCTCCACGCAGGACACCCCGAGAAAGGACGAGTGCAGCGGGTCGTAGTCGCCGCCGAGCGCCATCAGATGGATGCCCCGCTGGTCGGCGAGGAGGTTGATCGCCTCCAGGAAGTTGGTGACGACCGTCAGCGGGGTGATCTCACCGAGGCGCAGCCTGCGCGCTATCTCCAGGGTGGAGGTGGAGTCGTCCAGCATGATCGCCATGCCGGGTTCTATCGACCTCAGCGCCCGCTCGGCGACGGCGGCCTTCTCCGCCCGCATGGTCTTCAGCCGGTACTGCACGTTCGACTCGAACACCCCGGACGGCTGGGCGGTCACCCCGCCCCTGAACTTCCTGACGAGACCCTGGCGTTCGAGCTCGTCGAGGTCCCGGTGGATGGTCATCAGGCTCACCCCGAACCGCTCGGCGAGCTCGGCCGCGGTCGCCGAACCGTCGGCCAGGACCTGTTCGGCCATGGCGGCCTGCCGGGCCGCGGGCCCCTGCTGGTGTGCGCTGCCACCGCTGCTGCTGTTGCTGCTCATCGTGTCCCGATCAGTCGTCCTGGACCCTGGGGCCCGTCGGCCTCGAACAGCAGCAGGTTCTCAGGCCTGACCGTCAGCCGTACCGGATCGTCGGACCGCAGCCCGGTCGTGTCGGCGCGCGGGGCGACCAGCGACACCTGCTGCCCGCCGAGCCGGACGGTCACCTCGACGGACCGGCCGAGCACCTCGGTGACATAGACGGTGCCGGTCAGCTCGAGTCCGGGGCCGGTGAGGGACAGATCCCGCGGGCGCACGCCGACCAGGACGTCCGTGCCGGCCCGGGCCTGCGCGCGCACCGGCAGCTCCACCTTCCCGTCGGCCGAGCGGAAGCTGCCGTCCTGCGTCACCGTCCCCGGGAGCAGATTGATCCGCGGCCGCCCGAAGGCCCGCGCCACCTCGGTGTCGCGGGGCTGGTACCAGATCTCCTCCCGCGTCCCCGTCTGCACGATCCGCCCCTGACGGATCACCCCGATCCGGTCGCCGAGCGCGAGGGCCTCGACGGAGTCATGGGTGACGTAGAGGGTGGTCGTGTGCTGCACGGCCCCGATCGCCTTCAGCTCGGCGCGCATCTGCTGGCGCAGTTTCGCGTCGAGGTGGGAGAGCGGTTCGTCGAGGAGGAAGGCGCGGGCGGGGCGGACCAGGACGCGGCCGAGGGCGATGCGCTGCCGCTGCCCGTTGGAGAGCTGCCCCACCGGGCGGTCCAACAGGCCGCTGATCCCCAGGAGTTCGGCGATCGCGCCGATGCGGTCGCGGGCCTCGGCGGCGGGCAGGCGGTGGCGGGGTGAGCGCAACGGGGAGGCGAGGTTGTCGTACGCCGTGCGGTGCGGGTAGAGCGCGTAACTCTCGAAGCACATCGCCACGCCCCGGTCGTAGGGCTCCACGCCCCGCATGTCCTTGCCGTCGAGCTCGACCGTGCCGGAGTCGGGCTGTTCGAGCCCGGCGACCGTCTTGAGGGTCGTCGTCTTGCCCGCGCCGGACGGGCCGAGCAGACAGAAGAACTCGCCCTCCCGGACGTCCAGTTCGAGGCCGTCCAGGGCGGTGACCTTGCCGTACGTCTTCCGGATCCCGCGCAGTCCGATCACGACTTCACCGCCCCGAACGACAGCCCCCGCACCAGATACCGCTGAATGGTGAGGGCCAGCAGCAGCGGCGGTACGACGGACACCAGCGCGGCCGCGGCCGTGAGGTTGTACTTGGGCCGGTCCCCGCCGAGGAAGGACAGCGCGCCGACGGTCACGGTCTGCGCCTCGTTGGAGGTGAGGATGAGGGGGAACACGAAGTTGTTCCAGGCGAAGATGAAGGCCAGCAGCGACACCGCCGCGATGCCCGGCTTGACCAGCGGGAGCGCGACTCTGAAGAAGGCCTGCTTGCGGGTGTAGCCGTCCAGCAGGGCCGCCTGCTCCAGCTCCGGGGTCAGATCGGCGAAGTAGGACCGCATGATCCACACGATCAGCGGCAGGGTGACGAGTTGCAGCACCCAGATCATGCCGACGTACGTGTCGAACAGCCCGAGCTTCTGGTACAGCACGAACAGCGGGATGATCACGGTCAGTTCGGGCGCGAACCGGAACGACAGCAGCGTGAACATCAGGTTCTCCGAGCCCTTGAACCGCCAGCGCGCCGACGCATAGGCCGCCGGAAGTCCGACGACGAGGGAGAGCACGACCGCCCCCACCGACACCATCAGGCTGTTCACGAAGAACCGCACGAACGGGATGCCCTCGCTGTCGCCGAGCACGGTCCGGTAGCCGTCGAGGGTCGGGGTGAAGGAGAAATAGGTGCTGAAGAGCTGGTTCGCGGGCTTCAGGGAGAGGATCACCATCCAGGCGACGGGGAAGAGGGCGAAGACGAAGTAGAGGACGAGGGCGAGATCGGCCAGCCATCCCAGCAGGCGTTTCCTGACGGTCATTTCGCCTCGGCCGCCTTTCGCTGGATCCTGCCGAGATGGCGCACGAGCACCATCGCGGCGAGGTAGACCACGGCCCACAGCACGATCGTGTAGCTGATGCCGAAGCTGTAGCGCTGGAAGCGGATCGCCTCCAGATAGGCGCGGATCTGCAGGACGACGGTCGAGTCGCCCGGCCCGCCCTCCGTCAGGGCGTAGATGATGTCGAACACCTTCAGCGAGTCCATGAACCGGAAGATCACCGCGACCAGGACGTACGGCCACAGCATGGGCAGCGTCAGCCGCCGGAAGGTGTACCACCAGCCCGCGCCGTCCACGGCCGCCGCCTCGAACGGGGAAGTGGGCAGCGACCGCAGACCGGCCAGGGCGAGGATCGCCACGAATGGGGTGTAGACCCAGACGTCCACGGCGATCGACGACAGCAGTGCGCCCGTGGGAGTGTCCGTCCACTGGACTCCCCCCAGCCCGAAGGGTTTCAGCAGGTGGTTCACCACCCCCACCGACGGCTGGAGCATCAGCTTCCACATGATCGCCGCGATCACCGGGGCGATCATCAGCGGCAGGATGAGGATTTTCTCCAGCACCCGGCCGACGAGTGAGGAGCGGTGCAGCAGCAGGGCGACGGCGACCCCGAGCACGGTCTCCACGGCGGCGGCCCCGACGGCGTACCACACCGTCACCCACGCGGAGTTCCAGAAGGCGTCCTGTGTGAAGACGGTCCGGTAGTTCTCGAACCGCACCATGTCCGGCTGCGGTTTGCTCGCCGAGAAGTCGAACAGCGTGTAGTAGAGCCCGAGCCCGAAGGGATAGAGGATCCCGCAGGTCAGCAGCAGTGCCGGGACGATCAGGAAGTACGGGCGCAGGGTCAGCCGCCGGCCCATCGCCGCTCAGCCCACCTTGGAGGCGAGGTCGCCCGCCAGCCCGTTCAGCACCGACTTCGCGTTCTGGCCGCCGTAGATCTCCTGGAGGGCGGCGGCCCAGCTGGTGGTGGCGTCGAAGAACTGTGCCTGCGGGGTGAACTGGATCTTCGTCTGGTCGACGACCGTCTCGAAGGTCTCGATGAAGCCGGGCAGGTGCTTCATCTTGTCCTTGTACGCCGCGTCCTGGCTGACCGACTTCCGCACGGGGTCGATGTGGTTGTGGGTGACGGCTGCCCTGCGCAGGTGCTCCTTGCCGGTCGCCCACTGCAGGAACAGCCAACTGGCGCTCTTCTTCCTGGACTTGGCGTTCATGCCGAGCGACCAGATCCACATGTTGGTGGCGAGGGAGCCGTCCGGACCCTTCGGACCGGGATGGAAGGCGATCTTCCCGGAGGCGGGGGAGGCCCCTGCCACGGCCTGGAAGTAGGCCGCCGTGTCCGCGTCGAACAGCATGCCCGCCTTCTTCGCGCCCAGGTCGCTGGAGCACTGGTACCAGGTGTACGAGGTCCACGAAGGCGGCCCGCCCTGCTTGACCATGCCCGCCCAGTCCTGCGTGAAGGCGATCGCCTCCGGCGTGTTCATGGCGGGCTTGAGCCTGCCGCCGTCCACGGTGAAGTCGTGCAGGCCGTTGCGGGCGTACATGGTCATGAAGCCGGGGTGGATGGTGGCCCAGCTGCGGGAGCCGCGCACGGCGATCCCGTACATGCCGTCGTAGCCCGCGCCGGGGGCTTTGCGCTTGATGACCCCGGCGATCTCGCGCAGCTCGTCGAAGGACTCGGCCGGTTTGAGGCCGAGCTTCCTGAACACCTCCGTGTTGTAGGCGACGACGTTCGTCTCCCAGCCCCACGGCAGCGCGTACTGGCCGCCCCGGCCGAGCGGTGCGCCCGCCTTCAGCGACCACTGGTCGGCCTGGAGGAGGTTGGGGAAGAAGTCCGCCTGGTCCCATTCGGCGCCGGTGGCCGAGGAGTTGCGCATCCAGGGCCCGAGGTCCTCCAGCCAGCCGGGTGGCCCGTACTGCCACACCATGTAGGCGCCGAGCATGAAGACGTCGTACGAGGCGCGTCCGCTGGAGAGGTCCACGGTGAGCTTGTCGAAGTAGTTGTCCTCGGGGAAGACGTCGTACTCGACCTTGATACCGGTCTTCGCGGTGAACGACTTCAGGTCGGCGATCAGTGCGTCCGTGTAGGGATGCTTGTTGAGCAGCGCCTTGACCGTCTTCCCCTTCTCCCGTTTCCAGTCGAAGGAGCCGGTGACGTCGTCCGCGGCCGAGCCGTCGCTCTTCTTGTCGTCGCTGCCGAAGCCGGCCCCGCAGGCCGCGAGCAACGGGGTCGCGGCGGTCCCGGCGGTGAGGGCGAGGAAGCGTCGGCGGTCGTGCACGTGCGTGTCCATCCGTGACCTCCGGGTGGGGTTGGGCCCGGTTGCGCTGTGTGGGTTAACACGTCGAGTCGACTCGCTAACAGAGGGTGTAACGGCGGAAGATGACCGTCAATCCCTCGCGCAGGGGAAAATCTCAGTGCAGAGTGAGAAGTTCACATCCCGGGTCGCGATCCGTGGGAGGTCCGGATGGGATACCAGGGCGAGGCGTGGCTGGGGATCGACCTGGGCACGCAGAGCGTCCGTGTGCTGCTCGTCGCCTGCGACGGCACGGTCCTCGGCGCCGGTTCGGCCCCCTTGGCGGGGGTGCGTGACGGGGTGCGGCACGAGCAGGATCCGGGGGAGTGGTGGCCGGCGGTGTGCACGGCGGCCCGCGTCGCCCTCGGGGGAGGGCCTTCCCGTATCGGCGGGCTCGCGGTGTGCGGGACGTCCGGGACCGTGCTGCTCACGGATGCGGCGGGGTGGCCGTTGAGCCCCGCGCTGATGTACGACGACGGGCGGGCCTGGGCCGAGGCGGAGCGGCTGCGGGGGGCGGGGCTCACGGTGCAGAACACCTGGGGGCTGCCGAAGGCGCTGTGGCTCCTGCGCACCCATGGGCGGGGCCGCATCACCCACCAGCCGGACCTCGTCGCCGCCCGGCTGGTCGGCCGCCCCGTCCCCACCGACTCCAGCCACGCCCTCAAGACGGCCTACGACGTGGAGGGCGACGCCTGGCCGGACATCCCCGGGGCGCCCGAACTGCCCGACGTCGTACGGCCCGGCACCCCCCTCGGCGAGGTCTGCCCGGCCGCCGCGGAGGCCACCGGCATCCCCGCCGGCACCCCGGTGATCGCCGGGATGACCGACGGCTGCGCGGCGCAGATCGCGTCCGGGGCACTGTGGCCGGGCTCCTGGAACTCGGTGCTCGGCACGACGCTCGTCCTCAAGGGAGCCTCCTCGACCCCCGTCCGTGACACGACCGGAGTGGTCTACAACCACCGCGCACCGGACGGGAGTTGGCTGCCCGGCGGGGCGTCCAGCGTGGGGGCGGGCGTGCTGACCGCCGCCTTCGCGGGCGCCGACCCGGCCGCGATGGACGCCCGGGCGGCCGTCCATGAGCCCTCCGGTGCGGTGGCGTACCCGCTCGTCTCGCCCGGCGAACGGTTCCCCTTCCTGGCCCCGCAGGCCTCCGCCCTGGTCCTGGGCGAACCCGAGGGGGAGGCCGACCTGTGGGCGGCGCTGCTCCAGGGCGTCGCCTTCACCGAGCGGCTCTGCCTGGACTACCTGCACCACCTGGGCGCCCCGATGGACGGCCCGCTCACCTTCACCGGCGGCGGCGCCCGCAGCCCGTACTGGAACCAGCTCCGCGCCGACATCCTCGGCCGCCCGGCCCGCGTACCGGAGCAGACCGAACCGGCCCTGGGCATGGCCGCCCTGGCCGCCCACGGCACGGGCGCGGGCTCCCTGACGGACGTCGCCGACCGCATGGTCCGCGTCCACACCGTGCTCGAACCCCGCCCCGCCCGCACGGCCCTGTTCGCCGAGCCGTACGCCCGCCTCGTCGACGAACTGGCGGCCCGGGGCTGGCTGCCACCACCGGTGGCGGCCCACACGCTCGAGCGCCTGGGCCGGGATACTGCGGGCTCATGACCACGACCCTCCTGCTGGCCCGCCACGGTCAGACCGTGTGGCACGCCGAGAACCGTTATGCGGGTGTGAGTGATGTCGCCCTCACCGAGACCGGCCGCGCGCAGGCCGAGGCGCTCGGCCGCTGGGCCGCCGCCCACCCCGTCGACGCGATCTGGACGTCCCCGGTGTCCCGAGCCGTCATCACCGCCGACCCCGCCTGCCGCGCCCTCGGCCTCACCCCGCACCGCGAACCCGACCTGCGGGAATGCGACTTCGGGGTGGTGGAGGGCCGCACACTCGCCGAGTTCGCGGCCGAGCACCCGAAGGCGGCGGAGGCCTTTCGCGCCGACCCGGTGGCCCACCCCTTCCCCGGCGCGGAGGACCCGAGGGCCGCGGCGGAAAGGGGCGCCGCCGCCCTGCGCCGCATCGCCGCCGCCCACGACGGCGAACGCGTCCTGGTCGTCGCCCACAACACCCTGCTCCGGCTGGTCCTGTGCGACCTGCTGTCCATTCCGCTGAGCGAGTACCGCCGGGTCTTCCCGAGGCTGCGGAACACCGCGGTGTCCGAAATCCGTATGGCGCGGGGGGCAGCCGCACTGCTCTCGCTGAATGTGCCGTGCACATAGACGGCAGGGAGCCTGACCGCTCCTGTGGGATTCGCCCCCGCAACGGGCCGGATCCCAAGGCCTGTCGAACTTGGCGCGAGTGCAACTCAAGGACGGTGGGCGGGAGTTCCCGGTCGTACACGTGATCTAGAGTGATACGCGTAGGCCGTACGTCTCCGGGAGACTTATGAAGCGCAGATGGTCGCTCATCGCCGCGATCGCCGTGCTGGCCGTCGCGCAGTCCTTTGTCGTCGCACATCTGGTGCGCGGCAAGGGATCAGGACAGCAGCAGGCCGGGGCGGAGCCGGCCGCTTCCGGTCCGGGCGTCGGCGCAGCGGCGTTGCGCGGCGCCGGGTGGTGGCCCCTGCATGGGTCCGGCACCGCGAAGGCGGGGCAGCACGATGCCGTGGTGCACGGCGGCACGCAGTGGACCGACGGTCCCACGGGCGGCGCCCTGCAACTCGACGGCGCCAGCGGATACGCCGAGACCGGCTCCCGGCTCGACACCCAGGGCAAGGACTACTCGGTCGCCGCACGGGTGCGGCTCACCCCTGACGACCTGGACGGCTTCCACACCGCCGTGTCCCAGGACGGCGACGGGGCCAGCGCGTTCTTCCTCCAGTACTCCGGGTCGGACCACAGCTTCGCGTTCAGCTTCTCCGGCGCCCGCACCCTCGCGGAGGCGGTCGGGAAGCCGGAGGCCGGCCGCTGGTACCACCTCACGGGCACCTACCGCCAGGAGGACCACCTGATGCGGCTCTACGTCGACGGCCGGCCGGCGGGGAGCAGGGTGGCGACCAACAGCGTGGAGCCCACCGGTGAGGTGGTGATCGGACGCGCCAGGTTCAACGGGAAGCCGGCCGACTACTGGAAGGGCGACATCGCCGACGTGCACATCTACAGGCGGGAACTGACATCCCGCCAGGTCCGGTCGCTGTCCTCTCGCGAGCCGGGCTGACACCGGCACCGCGGTCGGTTCACCGCCGGCCGGCCGACACGTCTCCCCCACAGACGACCGGAGAGGAACAGGCCTTTGCCGGCCAGCACTTCGAGCGAGGACCGCAGACCCCGCCCCATCACGGCGGAATCCCGCCCCGACGACTTCCTGCGAGCCCTCTACCACTTCCACAGCACCGCGTTGCTGCAGTTCGCCGCGCGGCGGCTGGAGGGCGACTGGCACCGCGCCGAGGACTTCCTCCAGGAGGTGGCGATACGCGCCTGGCGGCACGCCGAGGAGATCGACCCGACCACGGACGCGGCACGACCGTGGCTGTTCACCGTCCTGCGCAATCTCGTCATCGACGCCCATCGCGCACGCCAGGCCCGGCCGCCGGAGGTCGGCGACCCGGAACTCGTCCACCTGCCGGTCTCCGACGAGGTGGACCACGTCCTGACCTCCCTGGTGCTCGTCGAGGCGTTGCGGGACCTGCGGGCGTCGCAGCGCGAAATCCTGCTGCACGTGCACTACCTGGGCCGCAGCGTCAACCAGACGGCCGAGATCCTCGGCGTTCCGCCGGGCACGGTCAAGTCGCGGACGCACTATGCGGCCCGCGCCCTGCGCGAGGCACTGCACCGCCGCGGGCTGCACATGGACGGCCTGGACATGGACGGCCTGGACCGCGAGGCCTGCTGAGATTCATGCGAAACGCCCCACATGCCGGGTGATCTCCAGGCCGAGCGGTCCGGTGTCGAGCGAGCCGTCGGCACCGGCCCTCCAGCGCCATCCCGCGGGTGCCTCACCGACCACCAGCAGCGCGTCCCCGCGCCGCAGAGGGCTCAACGCCCCTTCCCGCTGCGGGAGCTGCGAGGCGTCCACGACGAACAGGCGCGGCGCCTCGTCCTCGACGGCGGTCCGGCTGCTGCCCTCGATCACCCAGGAGACCTGGGTGACCTCGGCGTCGTCGGACTCCGGCCAACCCGGGGCCCCCTTGGCGAACGCCTCCCCCAGGGTGGCCGCGGTGTGCAGACGCGAGCTGCGCCGCGCGTCGCCGGCCACGAGCCCGTCGTCGGCCAGGGATCCCACCAGGGTGACCTCGGCGAGGGCTCCCACCGGGCCGGAGAGCGTCTCGACGACGAGGGCCCGCACCAGGCTGCGCACCTCCTCCTCCGGGCCCGTCACGGAGATCGGCCCCGTCGCCCGGGAGAGGTCGACCAGCACCCGCTCGGGCCCGTCCAGTCCCACGGTCACGGTCAGCGCGTACGGCAGGGCCGGCTCGCCCTTCGGACCGCGGCGGTGCAGGTCGCCGGGCGAGATCGTCCAGCGCTCGCCGTCCGCCTCGGCGGTCCAGGGCGCGGGGGCGCTCTCCTGCGCACCGGCCAGCAGCACTGCGAGCCGCTCCCCGGAGTAGACGACGGCATACAGGTCCGGCAGCGACCGGCCGGAGCGCAGGCACTCGTCCGTCAGCCGGCGCAGCCCGGCGTCGACCACGTCCAGCGCCTGCCGTCCCACGACGGCGGCCGAGGCGGCGACGGGCTTCGGCGGGCGGGCCCGCAACTCGGTGACGACCAGCGCGGTCACCGCCCCGATCAGCGCCAGCCCCAGCACCACGGCCAGGACGTACCAGATCATCTTCTGACTCCTTGTCGCAACGCCCCGGCGACGGAGCCGGGACGGTCACAGGCAGGCGCGGCGACGCGGCGACGTCGCGGCACCGTGCACCCAAAGGCCACTACGGGGCCGGCCCCCGGGGGGGGGTAGAGGGTGGGGGGGTGGCCGGCGCCGCGCCGCCCCCGGCCGCCCGAGAGAGGGCCCGGGG